>JAJAYR010000262.1 GCA_026786155.1 Pyrinomonadaceae bacterium | reverse complement strand
TTATAAGCAACGTAACCGATGTTTTTGGTTTCATACCTGTCATTAAAGTAAGTTTTGCTAACTTCAATTTTAAGAATAGATTATGTTTTTACAAAATACGAACGCCACCGGGAAAGTTCTCGAAAACGCTTCGCAGGTAACTAACGTCGCTTACTCGTCGGTCAATAATTTGGTGAAATCCGTCATCGAGCAACTGCCTTATCTCGTATCGGGAATCATCGTTTTACTTTTCTTCTGGCTGCTTTCCAAAGGCTTTAAAAAACTATTTTGGGTAACGTCGAACCGCACGAAATTGGATAATCGGCTGCGAATTCTGTTCAGCCGTCTGATCGGGATTTTTATTCTCGTGCTGGGAATTTTCACCGCTTTGACGGTGATTGTGCCGTCGTTTCGTTTCGGCGATTTGATTGCGGGTTTAGGCTTTACATCGTTTATCGTCGGGTTTGCGACCAAAGATATTCTCAACAATCTTTTGTCCGGCGTGCTGATTCTGTGGAAACAGCCGTTCAAAATCGGCGATTATATTTTCGTCAAAGATAAGCAGGGCAAAGTCGAATATATCGGCGTTCGCGCGACGACTTTGCAGATGGACGACGGCGAAAGAATTTTGATGCCGAACGGCGAAATGTATTCGCAGCCGCTCGTGATTCGCGGCGCGGGCGCGGCGCGGCGAATGAAATTAAAAGTCAGCATCGGCTACGACGCGGAAATCGAACGGGCGAAATCGAAAATCGTTAGTGTTTTAGATGACGCGAAAGGCGTCGTCGCCGACCCGAAACCGAGCGTTTATGTGACGGATTTGGCTTCGGAAGGCGTTAATCTGTCAATTTATTTTTGGATAAATACGAACGAAAATAATCCGCTGGCAGTTTTCGACCGCGTGGCGACGGGCATTAAACGTGCGTTGAGCAAATCGGATATCGAACTTTATCCGACCAGTCCGATTATCGTGCAGGAAGCAAAAGTGCAGCTATTATCGGAAAACGGGAGTGAAAGTGAAAACAGCAAAGATGATTTTTAACCGGAAACTATCTCAAAAACAGCAAGTCAGCGTTCAGAGTCCACGCTTGAGCGTGTTTCCGCCCGCGCAGCGCGGCGGTTTGGCAAATGGCATCCGCCTTCGGACTCTGAACACAGAAACTGATTTTCTGAAGCTAAATGATCGTCGTCACGATTTCCCGAATGCTGCGCTGCAATTCGCGGTCGTCGGTAATCGGTGAAACGAGCGCGACTTCCGCCGCGTCAATCGGCGCGATGCCTTTGGCAATCATCTGCGCGGCGTAAATCAAAAGTCTGGTTGAAACGCCTTCTTCCAAACCGTGTCCGCGCAAATTGCGGACTTTTTGCCCGATAGTTACCAAATCACGCGCCATCGCTTCGTCAATGCCGCCTTCTTTGGCGACGATTTCCGTTTCGGCTTCGGCGTTCGGATAATCGAATTCCATCGCCACGAACCTTTGCCGCGTGGACTGTTTCAAATCCTTCAGGATTGACTGATAGCCCGGATTATACGAGACGACGAGCATAAATTCCGGCGGCGCGTCAACAACCGTGCCGCGTTTTTCAATCGGCAAACGTCTTCGGTCATCGGTCAACGGGTGAATGATGACGACCGTATCTTTGCGGGCTTCGACGACTTCATCAAGATAGCAAATCGCGCCTTCCCGCACGGCTTTCGTCAAAGGTCCGTCGTGCCAGACGGTTTCGTCGCCTTCGAGCAGAAATCGCCCGACCAAATCGGTCGAAGACAAATCTTCGTGGCAGGCAACCGTAATTAAAGGGCGATTTAATTTATGCGCCATATATTCGACGAAGCGCGTTTTCCCGCAGCCGGTCGGACCTTTGAGCATCACGGGCAGTTTCGCGCCGTAAGCGGCTTGAAAAAGTTCAACTTCGCGTCCGACGGGTAAATAGTAAGGCTCGTTTTCAACTTTAAATTTCTCGACAGCTAATTCCATAAATGATTGTTAATGCAAAAAATAATCTTAACATTCGCCGGAAATTCACTGCAACCGCGATATTTTTCAATTTGCGGAAACACGCACTTCGTCAAGTGTGTTTTGAAACGGAAGCACACTTCGCGTTAAGCGAATCAAACGAGCAAAACAAGCGCGATTTAACGCATCTTAAAATTCTGCGCGACACAATTTCGGCGGGATTTTTAATTTTGCCGGTTTGTATCGTATCCTTGCCGATAGCGAATCATTTCGGCAAACAACGGAGATAAAAAAACAATGACGAAACTTAAAACTTTAATTTTTTTCCTTTCGATTGCGCTGATGTTCGGCGCGATTTCGGCGGGTGTCGGGAACGCGCAAACATCAAATAATATCCAGACTTTCGCCGAAGATTTTCATTCATACGCGAACCCGCAAGCGGTCAGCGTGACCAATGTTGACCTCGACTGGAATGTTTTGTTCGACCAAAAGATGATAAAAGGCACGGCGACTTTGAGCGTCGCGCGAAACTCAATTGATAAAACCGCGCCGCTCGTTTTGGACACGCGCGATTTGAAAATCGAAAAAGCCGAAACTTCTGTTGACGGGAAAACATTCAAAAAAACGACTTTTAAATTAGGCGCGGCGGACAAATTTCTCGGCACACCTTTAACCGTTCAATTGCCGCCGGACGCAAAATTCGTCCGCATCGCTTACGCCACGAGTCCGACGGCTTCGGGTTTGCAGTGGCTCGCTCCCGAACAAACCGCCGGGAAGAAAATGCCGTTTATGTTTTCGCAGGCGCAAGCGATTCACGCCCGTTCGTTTATTCCGCTTCAGGATTCGCCGCAAATTCGCGTAACTTATTCCGCCCGCGTTCGCACGCCGAAAAATCTTCTGGCAGTAATGAGCGCGGAAGGGAATTCGCAGAATTCAGCCAGAGGCGGCGATTATAAGTTTAAAATGACGCGCCCGATTCCGCCATATTTGATTGCGATTGCCGTCGGCGATTTGCAGTTTCAATCGTTGGGCAGACGAACGGGCGTTTATACCGAACCTTCGATGATTGAAAAATCGGCGTTTGAACTCGCCGACACGGAAAAAATGGTCGAAGCAACCGAGAAAATTTACGGCGCATATCGTTGGGGACGCTATGATTTGCTGGTTCTGCCGCCGAGTTTCCCGTTCGGCGGAATGGAAAATCCGCTGCTGACGTTTGCCACACCGACGATTTTAGCGGGCGATAAAAGCCTTGTTTCCTTAGTCGCTCACGAACTCGCGCATTCGTGGTCGGGCAATCTGGTAACCAATGCGACGTGGCGCGATTTCTGGCTCAACGAAGGTTTTACGACTTATCTGGAACGCCGCATTATCGAAGCCGTGTATGGCGTGAACCGCCGCGAAATGGAAGCGGTTTTGGGCAGACGTTCGCTCGAACAGGAACTTTTTGGAATGGAGACGCGCGACCAAATTCTGCACGTTGACTTGAAAGGACGCGACCCGGACGAAGGTTTTACCGGCGTTCCGTATGAAAAAGGCGCGTTATTTCTGCGCCATCTGGAAGAAACCGTCGGGCGCGAGAAGTTCGATAAATTCGTGCGCGAATACTTCGATAATTTTGCTTTTCAAAGCATCACGACCGAAACTTTCGTTGATTATCTGAATAAAAATCTCATTGCCCAAAATCCGCAAATTTCGTTGACCGATGTCAGCGAATGGATTGAAAAAGCCGGTTTGCCGAAAAACGCGCCGCAGCCGCAGTCGGACGCTTTCGCCAAAGTCGAAGCGCAGACGAGCCGCTGGCTGAAGAATGAAATTACGGCGAGCGGCATTGCAGCGAAGGATTGGACGACGCAGGAATGGCTGCACTTTTTGACCAAACTTCCGGCGAACATCGGCGCGGAACGAATGTTGGAATTAGACAAAACCTTTAGTTTGACGAAAAGCGGCAATTCCGAAATCGCGTTTCAGTGGCTTTTGATGGGAATCAAAAACGATTACGCGGCGGCTGATTCGCGCTTGGAAGAATTCTTGACGACCATCGGACGACGCAAATTCGTCAAGCCTTTATACGAAGAACTCGCCAAAACGTCCGCCGGGAAAAAACGTGCCGACACGATTTACGCCAAAGCCCGCGCCGGTTATCACCCGATAACGCGCGCGTCGGTTGATACGATACTAAAGCGCGAAGCCAGCCGATAAATTTTTGTTAAATTTTAAGATTCTGCTAACATTCCAAATTATGAGCGAAACCATTCAGGCGATTTATGAAAACGGCGTTTTGCGTCCTTTGAAGCCGCTTTCTTTGCCGGAAAATAAGGTGTTTGAGATTGATGTGCGGTATATTGCGGAGAACAGCGCGGAAACACATCAGGATAAAGTTTCCAGAATTCTGCGCGAAGCCGGATTAACCAAACGGATTAAATTTCCCAACGCCGAAAAACTTTCCGACGAAGAAAGACAGCGGCTTGGGAAATTGTTTCCCGGCGAAAAACCTTTGGGCGATTATATTGACGAAGACCGGGAAGCGCGTGGATGAGTGAAACTTATTACGCCGACAGCAGTGCTTTGGTC
>JAJAYR010000261.1 GCA_026786155.1 Pyrinomonadaceae bacterium | reverse complement strand
GTCTGGAACGTGGTCAATCTGTCGGAGACTCGATGAACTTTGCGCGGGATTTGGCGAATGAACCGCGGAATATTCTGCATCCGACCGAAATGGCAAAACGCGCCGAAAAAATGGCAAAAGAAGTCGGATTGAAGTGCGAAATTCTCGACGAAAAACAAATGGCGAAACTCGAAATGGGTTCGCTCCTGTCGGTTTCCATCGGTTCGGAACAACCCGCGAAATTGATTGTTTTGAAATACGAGCCGAAAAAATCAACCGGCAAAAAAGGTGAATTGCTCGCCATTGTCGGCAAAGGCATTACGTTCGACACGGGCGGCATTTCCATCAAACCGGCGGAAGGAATGGACGCGATGAAATACGATATGTCGGGCGGCGCAACCGTTATCGGCACGATGCGGGCAATCGGTCTTTTAAAACCGTCAGTTCCCGTTCTCGGTATCGTCGCGGCGGTCGAAAATATGCCGGACGGCAAAGCGTCGCGCCCGTCGGATGTCGTAACGGCATCGAACGGCAAGACGATTGAGATATTAAATACCGATGCCGAAGGTCGGCTGGTTTTAGCCGATGCGGTGGCTTACGCCGAAAAAGAAGGCGCGACGCGCATTGTTGATATGGCGACTTTGACCGGCGCGGTGATTATCGCGTTAGGCGATTTGAACACGGCGGTTTTGGGCAACGACCAGGCGTTGGTTGACGAAATTATCGCGTGCGGCAAAGAAGCGGGCGAAAATTTCTGGCAGCTTCCCGTCAGCAAAGAATACAGCAAAATGATTAAATCGGACATCGCCGACCTCAAGAATATCGGCGGCGGGCGCAAAGCCGGAACGATTATCGGCGCGGTGTTTATTCAGGAATTTATCAAAGACGCGAAATGGGCGCATCTCGACATCGCGGGAACGGCGTGGTCGGACGAGGCGAAACCGCATCAGGCGAAAGGTCCGACGGCGGTTGCCGTTCGCACTTTGCTCAAATTGGTCGAGAAATCGCAATAGCGAGTCGAGAGTGGAGAGTAAAGAGTGGAGAGTAAAGAGTGGAGAGTAAAGAGTGGAGAGTCGAGAGTTTAAGTGCGTTCGATAACTTCGACTTTTGACTCTCCACTTTTTACTTTAAAAACAACTTTCGACTCTCCACTCTCCACTCTCGACTCTCCACTCTAAAAAAGCCATTGACAAACGCGCCTGAAATCTTGTCTAATCCTAAACAATCTTCCAATCTTTTTTATGAACCGCAGCCAATTTAATTTACTCGCTGTTTTGGCGATTTTAATTATCGTTACGGTTTCCTGCGTTTATCGTTCAAGCAGAAACTCCGCGCCGAATAATCAGTCGGCAAATACAATTAAACCGGAAGAAACAGACGCGCCGAAGCCCGACAAAGCGGACGACAATAAAAAATCCGACAAAGGCGATTTTTTGGTCAAGCATTTGGAAGTTACCAATTCTCGTTATAACGAAATTGACCGTCAGATAAAAGACGAGAAACTGCTCGAAAAGGCGGCGGACAAATTAAATCAGTCGCTGATTTTGCCTTACGACATCAATTTGATAACCAAAGACTGCGGCGAAGTCAACGCTTTTTACGATGCGAATACTCATTCGGTAACGGTTTGCTACGAGTTGATGGAGCATTTTTATACGGTTTTCCGCAGCGACGGTTTAAGCGACGAAAAGGCTTACGATAAAATGTTCGATGCCGTCCGATTTGCCTTTCTGCACGAAATCGGACACGCGCTGATTGATACTTATAACTTGCCGATAACCGGCAGCGAAGAAGACGCGGCTGACCGCTGTTCGTCGTTTATCAATCTGACCGAACTCGGCGAAGACGGCGTGAACGCGGTGCTTGCCGCCGCCGATGCGTTTGCCATCGAATCGAAAAATACTTCGTCGAACAAGCGCAATCTGGCGGACGAACATCTGCTTCAGGAACAAAGATTTTACAATTCGCTCTGTATGATTTACGGCTCGAACACGACGAAATACGCTTATATTTTGGACGACCAATATCTGCCGAAGGAACGCGCCGTCAAATGTCCGCAGGAATATGAACGGACGGCGGACAGTTGGAGCAACCTGCTCGCGCCCTGGCGCAAAAAATAAATCGTGAAACGAACATTTCAAAAAAGGAAAACTATGAAAAATATGCTACATAAAATTATTACTGGAAAAGATGCGAAGTGGTCGGCATTGCTCGCCGTCGGACTTTTGATTTTCGTCGGATTGGGTTGTTTCGGAAGCGGTCGGTCGAGCAGTTCCGCGCCGGTTCCGGCAACATATTTCGGCGACTGGAAAGGTTCTGACGGTTCGACGCTGGCGATTCGGGGCGACTGTAAGGGCGATTATAAATCAGGCGGCACGACGGTTGACGGCGGCACGGTCGCCATTGACGACGCGAAAAAAGAATTGAGTATTACGTTTTTCGGCATCGGTCCGACGATGAAGATTGACAGCCCGCCGACCGGCGACGAGATGAAATTGGGCGGCGTAATTTATAAGCGCAACGGCGGTAATTCGACGACCGACACCAAAAAAAGCGTAACTGATACGACTGTTAAAGAATCACCGAGTCCGAAAACCGCCAATAAAACTTACGAAAAAGCCGACGCTTCGCGCGGTGAAATTCCCGAAGGCGACGAGTTGCAGGAAATGGTGCAGATAACTCTGGTCGAGTTCAACGATGCCGTGCAAGCCGACGATTTCACCGACTTTTTTCAAACCATCTCGAAACTCTGGCAGCGGCAGAGTTCGCCCGCGAAATTGAAAGATACGTTTCAGGTTTTCGTTAACGGAAAATTGGACATCGGCGAGGTGCGGACGATGGGCGCGGAATTCACTTCCAAACCGCGCGTGGACGACAGCAAAGGTTTCAAAGAATTAGTTCTCGAAGGACAATATGAAACTTCGCCGAACCCGACGAAGTTCGAGTTGAAATATACGCCCGAAGGTAAGAATTGGAAACTGACGGGAATTATGGTTGACAATACGCGATAGAATTCGAGATTTTTGAATCTTGAGTCTCTAATTCTAAGCGCGTGTTTGGAAATTCAAAAATAGCTCCGTCGGAGCGCAATGCTTGTAGAAATCGTTGTCAAAACAGATTCGAGTTCCGTAGATATGTGAAACTAGCGGAAAGCACGGAAGCGATGATCCATCTGACAATGATCAGAGTCATTGTCAGATGGCTTGCTCCTGACTTTTCAGAATAGTGATTACTCCACCACCAAGCAAGGCTTGGAAGTGGCTTCTAAGGATTTTCACCTATGCAATCTAATCCGAGTGCAAACTTCTTGGTCTTATTTGTTTCTCTACCTATGTGTTTTAACTTTTACGTTGAGAACTACTCTCAACAACCGCCTAGCTAAAGTTTCAAAGAGCCGCGTAAGTGGCTTCGGGAGTAATTTCAACTGCTCGAACAAAACTTACCGTATGTTTTTAATTTTATTTTGGTTTGTTTATTTTGTAAAGCGCGATTCATCCACCACCAACCGAAACGGTTGGAAGTGGTCTTCTCGCGGAGATGATAAAAAAACCGGAAAATCTCAAATTCGTTCCAGAATAACTTGCGCGACGGCGTGTTCGGTCGTGTGTGAAAGTGAAAGATGAATTTGATTAGCACCGAGATTTTCTAAAATGTTGCTGGCTTCGCCCGCGATTTTTAATGACGGAACGCCGTCTTTACCGGAGATGACTTCGATGTCGTGCCAGGTTATCTTTCCGCGCCAGCCGGTTTTTAACGCTTTCAAAAACGCTTCTTTG
>JAJAYR010000260.1 GCA_026786155.1 Pyrinomonadaceae bacterium | reverse complement strand
GACCTTCTACGTTATCGCCAATGTGCCGGAAGCGAGCGTCGGCAAACTTTCCATCGGTTCGGTTGCGGAAATAAAATCCGCATCGTTCGGCACGATCAAAGGTCGCATCGCGTATATTGACCCGCGCCTTGATGAAACATCGCGGACGGCACGGGTGCGTCTCGAAGTTCCGAACGGAAACGGAAAACTCCGCGCCGGAATGTTCACCGAAGTCGGTTTTCAAACCGGAAGCGAAGCGGGCGGCGGAACGGAAATTGTCGTCAACTCCGAGGCGATTCAGCGCGAGGGCGAAAAAACCATCGTCTTTGTGCCGAAGGACGACGAGCCGGGCGCGTTTGAAGTGCGCGAAGTCGAAATCGGCGGCGACATCGGCTCGTTTGTAGCGGAAGCGCAGGCGAAAATTGATAAGGACGTGCAACTGCCGCCGGGTTATTACTTAAAATGGAGCGGCACGTTCGAGAATTTGCAGCGGGCTTTCGCTCGCCTTTTAATCGTCGTGCCGATTGCCTTGTTTTTGATTTTCGTTCTTCTCTACACGACGTTTAATTCAATCAGACAAGCCGCGTTTATCTACACGGGCATTCCGTTTGCCATCGTCGGCGGAATTTTCGCGCTGGCAATCCGCGGGATGCCGTTTTCGATTTCCGCCGGTGTCGGCTTTATCGCGCTGTTCGGCGTGGCGGTTTTGAACGGCGTGGTGATGGTCAGCTTTATCAACCAGCTTCGTCAGGAAGGACGCAGGTTGGCGGAGGCGGTGCGCGAGGGCGCGGAAACCGCTACAAATCATTTTGATAATTCAAGCGGCAGCAAGAAAAGTAAATCGTTATGGAAGACGCGCACCAAATGTATCCGCCCGATTGGATTCTTTACGCTTTTTTCATTCTGGCTCCCGTTATAATCTTCGCTGTTTTTTACGGCGGGACGAAGCTGATGACTTATTTGGAGAATCGCCGAGCCGAAAGACACGAAGATATAACAGAATCGTCGGAGGGCGATGATTGCGACTGAAACCAAAGTTTAATTTTATCGGGCTGATATTACGCAACGATGGATAAGTGTTGTAAATTCGACAACTTGCATAAGTTTTTATGGTAAAAGTAGATACTCAATACTGAGAAAAATAAATATGTCTAGCTATATAAGTCGTGTTATTTCAACACTTAGTTTTTTCACATCAAAATAATGTATAATCTGCTTTTAGTAAAATAGTGCTTATAAATTACTGCAAATACCAGATTTAACTGCTTTTGCGTAATATCAGTTATTTAATTGTCGAAGTCATCGGCGGTTTTTGGACGGGCAGCCTCGCGCTGCTGGCGGACGCCGGACATATGCTGACGGATGTTGCCGGAGTCGGGCTGGCACTCCTGGCAATTTGGTTTGCGGAAAAACCGCCGACACCCGAACGCACTTACGGCTATTATCGTTTTGAAATTCTCGCCGCACTGACCAACGCCGTCGTGCTGATTTTTATTTCGCTGTATATTCTTTACGAAGCCTACCAGCGTTTCAAAAATCCGCCCGCCGTCGAAAGCGGATGGATGCTCGGCGTGGCGGCAATCGGTTTGGTTATCAACATCGTCGGAATTTTTATTTTGCGATCCGGTTCGACCGAAAGTTTGAATATGAAGGGAGCGTATTTTGAAGTTCTCTCGGACGCGCTGACTTCGATTGGCGTGATTGTCGCCAGCATAATTATGCTGACAACCGGCTGGTATTACGCCGACCCGATAATTTCCGCCGGAATCGGACTTTTCATTTTGCCGCGCACATGGGCATTATTAAAAGATGCAGTCGGCGTTTTGATTGAAGGCACGCCGGCGGATGTTGATTTGGAAAAACTGCGCGAAAGTCCATCGAAAATCGAAGGCGTGACGGACGTTCACGACTTGCACGTCTGGAGTTTGACTTCCGGCGTGAATGCGATGAGCGTCCACGCGGTATTGGAAAATGATAATGAACACGACGCGGTTCTGATGCGGGTTCAGGAACACTGCACGAAAAATTTCAAAATCTCGCATGTTACCGTGCAAACCGAGTGCGCCGGTTTTGCGACGCACGAAACGCATTTGTAAGAAGTTACTTAAAAATACAAATTTGAGATGATGAAATTATGATTGAGACCAAACTATTATTTTCAGTTCCGATACTTGCTTCCCTGAATACTTCCGCAACCGCCGAATTTTATTCGGACAAATTGGGTTTTGAAATCGTTCATCACGCGCCGGACGAATATCTGATTATGAAGCGCGACGAAATCGAAATTCATTTTTGGCACTGCGCTGAACCACACATTGCCGAAAACACAGCTTGCCGTATTCGTGTCAGCAATATCAATGTTCTCTACGACCAATGCACGACGGGCGGGATTGTTCACCCAAACGGAAAGATAGCGGACGTGCCTTGGGGTAACAGAGAATTCGGTATGGCTGATTCGCACGGTAATCTAATTACTTTTTATCAAGAGATTGAATAATGAACTCAGAAAAAACCAGTTCTTCAGGAAACACAAAATTGAATCCGGCGGGGAATCTACAAGAAAATAAGTTGACTGACGCTTTGCCGTATCTGGCGTGGTTTATCGCCTTGATTGCTACCGTCGGCAGTCTTTTCTTCAGCGAAGTAATGCAACTCCCGCCGTGCGTTCTCTGCTGGTATCAGCGCATTGCGATGTATCCGCTCGTCGTCATTATCGGCGTTGGAATCATCACGCTGGACAACCGGATGAAATATTACGCTTTGCCGCTTGGTTTAATCGGGCTGGCGATTTCGATTTACCACAATCTGCTTTATTACGGGCTGATTCCCGAAAGTATCACGCCCTGCACGGAAGGGATTTCCTGCACGTCAAGGCAAATCGAGTGGCTCGGCTTTATCACGATACCGCTAATGGCTCTCGCGGCATTCGTCGGCGTGAGCTTATGTTTGTTGTTTTATAAATCAAAAGAAATAGAAAAATAATTTATGAGAAAAGAAATCAAAATTCTAGCTGCGATTGCGGTTGTCGTCGTGATTGCCGCCATCGTCGGCGCAAATTACTATCGCAGTTCGATTCAGAGCGAACGGATAACCGCCGGCAATAATACAAATAAACAGGCGGCGACGACGGCTAATGCCGAACAACTCGTGCGACCGGACAGCCCGACTTTGGGAGCGGCGGACGCGCCCGTTACTATTGTCGAATTTTTAGACCCGGAATGCGAATCGTGCGCCGCTTTCAGCCCAATCGTCAAAAAGATTCTAAAGGAATACGAAGGGAAAATTCGGTTCGTTGTTCGGTATATGCCGCTTCATCCGAACTCACTTTCCGCCGCTACTTTTACAGAAGCGGCTGGGGAACAGGGAAAATACTGGCAGGCGCAGGAAATGCTTTTTCAAAAACAACCCGAATGGGGAACAAAACACGGACCGTCGCCCGGCGCGCCAGCCGACATCAACGCTCTTTTTAAGAAATACGCCGCAGAACTGGGACTTGACACCAGCAAAATGGACAGCGCATTTGCCCAAAACAAATATGCCGCCAAACTCGAACGCGACAAAAAAGACGGGCAAAGCCTCGGCGTTCGGCAAACTCCGACATTCTTTGTCAACGGCAGGCGACTTGCGCGTCTCGGCGAATCGGATTTAAAAGCTCTGATTGATGAAGAATTAAAATGATCAGCGAAGAAAAGAAATCACAGTATTGGAATCATTTCACGGACGAAGCGCACCGGAGTTTCCGCCCGAAAAAGATAACCGACATCCGATTAAAGCAGATTAAGGAAATTGTCTTTAATGACGATTCTCTCTGGCAGGCGATTATTACGCGCCACAGCGCGCTGGATAAAACGCCGGATGAGCTGAAGGAAATGTCGCCGTCCGACTACGAACACGCGCGGTCGAATTTCTGGGCGATGATTCGTGAAAAAATTCATGGTCAATCACTAAAATCAGCTTGGTAAATCGAAATCTTAATCGAAGCAGACGCGGTTCGGAAATCGTAATTCGGGATATTTGTATGAGCGAATTGGTAAAGATTGAAAGTAAAAAGCCCGGTTCTCTGGCAAGATCGCAAGTTTTTGTGGCTGATTGCGAGCGTCGCGGTCGTCGCCGTGTTTGAATTTCTGTCGCTGACGGGCAGACAACTGCCGCGCGGAATTGCCGCGCCGTTTTTCGCCGCGATAATTTTGGCGGTCGGCTGGCGAACGATTTGGAGCGGTTTAAAAGCTCTCGCCAAATTAAATTTTCGGAGCATCAATCTGCTAATGGTGATTGCGATGGTCGGCGCGTTCTACTTGGGCGAATACGAGGAAGCGGCGGTCGTCATCGTGCTTTTCAGCCTCGGCGAAAGATTGGAGGCGTTCGGCATCCAGTCGAGCAAATCCGCCTTGCAAGCCCTGGTTGACCGCACGCCGAAAACCGCCCTGGTAAAACTCGAAAACGGCGAACAGGAAACCAAACTCGAAGATCTAAAAATCGGCGATGTTTTAATAATCAAACCGTCGGATATGATTGCTTTGGACGCGGAAATTACAACCGGCGGGTCGTCGGTTGACGAATCAACGATTACGGGCGAGCCGCTGCCGAAAGACAAGCATCCCGGGGACACTGTTTTCGCCGGAACGCTCAATATGCAGGGCTATCTGGAAGCCCGCGTTTTGAAAACCGCTAAAGATTCGACATTAGCGAAAATCATCGAATTGACCTTCGCGGCGACCAAGACGAAAGCCGAAACGCAGAAGTTTATCGAAACTTTCGCCGGTTATTACACGCCGTCAATTATCGTTATCGCCGCTTTGCTCGTTCTTGTTCCGACGCTAATTTTCGGTCAGCCGTTTAATTCCTGGTTCGAGCAGGCAATTACGATTCTGGTCATCGCCTGCCCGTGCGCTCTGGTCATCTCCACGCCGATTTCAATTTACGCGGCAATCGGCAACGCATCAGCCAAAGGAGCGCTCGTCAAAGGCGGCAAATATATCGAAGCCATCGGGCAGGTGAAAGCCGTGGCGATGGACAAAACCCGCACTCTGACCTACGGCAAACCGAAAGTAACCGATGTGATTGCGTTCGGCGAAACTTCGCGCGAACACCTGCTGGCGTGTTCGGCGGGAATCGAAAAATACTCGGAACACCCGCTCGCGCAGGCAATCGTCACGGCGGCACGTGAGGAAAAAATTGAGATTCACGCGGTTGAAAATTTTCAAGCCGTAATGGGCAAGGGCGCGAAAGCCGATTGCGTCGTCTGTTATGACAAGTATCACTGCATCGGCAAACTCCCGTTTATCTCGGAAGAACACGCGGTGCAGGATGAAATCGTGCAAAAGGTCGAAGCTCTGCAAGCGCAGGGCAAAACATCAATCGTCATCAGCAGCAACGGCGGCGTGGAAGGCATTATCGCCCTGACCGACGAACTCAAACCGGAAAGCAAACAGGCGGTCGCCGATTTGCGGGCATTGGGAATCGAAACCGTGATGCTGACTGGCGATAACCACGCTCCGGCTCTGCTGGTGGCAAAAGAAGTCGGAATCACGGAAGTCAAAGCCGAAATGCTGCCCGAACACAAAGCCGACGCGATTCGAGAACTCCTGCAACAATACGGCGCGGTGGCAATGGTCGGCGACGGCGTGAACGACGCGCCCGCATTAGCTCTATCTTCGGTCGGCGTAGCGATGGGCGCGGCAGGCAGCGATACGGCGATTGAAGCCGCTTCGATTGCTATTCTCAATGACCGCTTGGAACTGATTCCTTATTTGGTTCGGCTCGGCAGAAAGACAATTTCAACCATCAAAATCAACACGACGCTCGCCGTCGCCACAAAACTCGTTTTTATCGTTTTGGCGATTTTGGGCATCAGCAGTTTGGCACTAGCAATTTTCGCCGATGTCGGAGTAACGGTTCTCGTTATTTTGAACAGTCTGCGGCTGCTGAATTTCAAGTAGTATAACCTGACCAAAACGGTCAGCAAATTAATACCGGGTGGCGGATAAAAATAAGATCTATTTGCCCTGCATTAAGGCGAACAATGTTGAATTTTGCTTGATTTATCCGCGTGATTTCGCAACTATTATTGCGGCGGTGCGGTTAAATTCAACGAATTCATTTGTTTTGTCAGACGTTTGCCGACGCTCGCGCAAACCGCGTCGCACAAAGCGAAAACGCTTTTGTCGGCAATCGAATAATAAACCGTGTTGCCTTCCTGTCGGCGGGCGAGCAAGCCCGCGTCTTGCAGCATTTTCAAATGCTTGCTGACGTTCGGCTGCGTTGAAGCGACAACATTGGCAATATCCGTAACGCTTTTTTCTCCCGTTTCCAACGCCTGCAAAATACTCAACCGCACAGGCTCGGCTAAAATCTTAAACCTTTCCGCCACCAAAATTAACGCTTCGGGCGACATTTCCCATTTTTTTTGTTTCGGCATACTTGACAATATAACTAAGTAGTAATATAGTTAATTTTGAAATTGATTATACAAGTTTTGAAGAGGAATTGGCAAGGGCTAGAATAATGATTAAACACGCAAACGTAATAGAAATAAACGAAATGTTGGAAAACGGCGGCGAATGTCAGGTGATTGACGTGCGCGAATTCGCCGAATTCGACGCGGAAAAAATTCACCGGGCGAAGCTCGTTCCGCTTTCGGATTTTGAACGACAAATCGGGGAAATTGACCATACTAAACCCGTCTATCTTATGTGCCGTTCGGGAAACCGGGCGCGGCAGGGTGCGGAAAAATTAGCTGCCAAAGGTTTCACCGACGTTCACGTCATCGAAGGCGGAATGCTGGCTTGGTCGAAAGCCGGTTTGCCGGTCGTCAAAGGCGAATCGAAAATTTGGTCTTTGGAACGGCAGGTTCGCTTTGCGGCTGGTTTGCTGGTTTTAACCGGCGTTATTTTAGCATTTGCCGTTCATCCGTATTTCGCTTTGCTTTCCGGTTTCATCGGCGCGGGATTGGTTTTCGCGGCGGTAACGGACACTTGCGGAATGGCGATGGTGCTGGCGAAAATGCCCTGGAATCAAGCGCAAACCTGCGAGGCGAAAGATTTGGCGGCGCGGTGATTTTTGATCGTTCCCGCGCTTGTGATGTTCGGCGGGCTTTCGATGAAAGACGCAATCGGCACGTCGCTTTTCGTGATTTTCTTAAACTGCGTCGCCGGTTTGATTGGACACGCCAGTCAAAACAATTTCGATTGGTCTTTGACAGTGTTGGTTACGGTTTTAGCGGTCGCGGGGACGATTTTAGGAACGCTTCTCTCGCACCGCGTCGCGGCAAATAAGTTGCAAAAAGGCTTTGCCATATTTGTTTTAACAGTCGCCGTTTTTTTAATGGCGAAAAATTATTCGGTATTTTTTGGGAGGTTAAATCTATGAAATTCAAACAATTTTATCTGGGCTGTCTGGCACACGCCTCATATTACATCGGTTCGGGCGATGAAGCGGCAATAATTGACCCGCAGCGCGACGTGCAGCAATATCTGGACGAGGCGAAAGCGAATGATCAAACGATTAAATACGTTATCGAAACGCATTCGCACGCCGATTTTGTCAGCGGTCATATTGAACTGGCGGAAAAGACGGGCGCGGAAATCGTCTTCGGTCAAAAAGCGAAAACGGAATTTCCGACGCTCAAAGTCAAAGACGGCGACGTATTAAATGTCGGCAAAATCAAATTAAAATTCTTGGAAACGCCCGGACACACGCCCGACGGCATCACGATTTTGGCGGAAAACACGGAAGACGCGAGCGAACCCGTAAAGATGTTCACGGGCGACACGCTGTTTATCGGCGATGTCGGCAGACCGGATTTGGTCGGCTCGCGCGGTTTTACGGCGCGGCAGATGGGCGAGATGATGTATGATTCGCTGTATGAAAAAATCCTGCCTCTGCCCGATGCAACGGAGGTTTATCCGGCGCACGGCGCGGGCAGTTTGTGCGGCAAATCGCTCTCGAAAGAACTGTGGTCAACGCTCGGACAGCAGCGCAAAATGAATTACGCTTTGCAGCCGATGTCGAAGGAAGAATTCACCAAAATCGTCGCGGCTGACCAGCCGGAAGTTCCCGCTTATTTTCCGAAAAGCGCGGCGCGGAATCTGCAAGGCGCG
This sequence comes from Pyrinomonadaceae bacterium, assembly GCA_026786155.1. Classification (GTDB taxonomy): domain Bacteria; phylum Acidobacteriota; class Blastocatellia; order Pyrinomonadales; family Pyrinomonadaceae. Next base: position 5,528 of record JAJAYR010000260.1, on the reverse strand, counting down.
GCGGCTTTGGAAGATTTGCCGAAACCTGAACAAATGACAACCGAAGAAATTAAAAATTTCGACGGCGTGGTTTTGGATGTTCGGACAGGCGCGGAATTCGGCGCGGCGCACGTTCCGAATGCAGTCAACATCGGACTCGGTGGACAATTCGCGTCGTGGTCGGGAACAATTATCGCAATCGGAACGCCGATAGTCATTGTTGCGGAAACAAACGAGCAAGTTGAAGAAGCAGTAATGCGACTGACTCGCATCGGTATGGAAACGGTCAAAGGTTTTATTTTGTTTGGCGATTATACGGGCGAGAAGGCGACGATTGAGCAAGTAACGGTTGATAAAGTAAAAGAAGCGATTGAAAATAAAGAGGACATACAATTTGTTGACGTGCGCCGCGTGGCAGAACACGCCAACGGACACGCGCCGCAGACGACGAATCTGCCGCTCGATATTCTGGCGAAAGAAGCCGGCAAACTCAATCCCGACAAACCGACTTTTGTAATTTGTCAAAGCGGTTATCGTTCAAGTCTGGGAACAAGCGTTTTGGAAAACGCGGGCGTTAAAAAAATCCACAACGTCATCGGCGGCACAACGGCTTGGACAGACGCGGGTTTTGACACGGAAGTTTCGGCGACGGCTTGCGCTAATTCAAAATAAGTTTTCGGTATTTAGTGCAGAAGCCCGCACGAAGTAAGGGCGCAAAGTTAAACTTACTTCGCACGTGTTTCCGCAATCGAAAGGCGGCGGTTAATTGGAAAAACTTCCGCTATTATTCAACACGAGGAGTTTATGAGAATGACATTGTTTTTTACTTTGATTTTATCAATTTTCGCGTTTTCCGCCTGCCAAACGGCATCAACCGAAAAAGCGTCGGACAATTTGCAGACGGACATCAAACAAATTTCCGTCGAACAGGCGAAACAATCGGTTGACGGAAAAGACGCGCAGTTTATAGACGTTCGGACAACTGAAGAATACGCGGGCGGACACGCGCCGAAAGCGGCGAATTTTCCGCTCGACGCGCTCGAAAAAGACCTTGCCAAACTCGACAAAGACAAACCCGTCTATCTGATTTGCCAGACCGGAAGACGTTCGCAAAAGGGCGCGGAAATTCTGCAAAAAGCCGGCTTCAAAAACATTTACAACATTCAAGGCGGAACATCGGCTTGGACGGGCGCGGGTTTTCCGACGGAGAAATAAATCCGAGCCGCGAACTCTATTATTTCAGCTAAACACGAAACCGAAACGTCTAACTCAACAGATTATTTCATCGGAATTTATTTTGAGAAAAGGCTTTCGGCTTATGCTGCGAAAAAACGCTTTTGTTTTCTTTCTGATTTTATTTTTGTCTCTTACCGGCAAAATCGCCGCGCAGGATAAATCGGCGGACGAGGTTATCAAAATCGAAACGACGCTCGTCAGCGTGCCGGTTATCGTCAGCGACCGGCAAGGGCGTTATGTGCCGAATCTCGCGGCGAAAGATTTTACGCTTTACGACAACGGCGCGAAGCGGGACATCGAATTTTTCGCCGCGACCGAAGAACCGCTCAACGTCGCGCTGCTGATTGACACGAGCCAAAGCACACGCGAAGTTTTGGATGAGATTAAGGATTCCGCGCTCGAATTTATCAAACTTCTCCAGCCGCAAGACCGCGCGATGATTGTCAGTTTCGATTATCAAACGCGCGTTTTATCCGCGCTCACGTCAGACCGCGAGCAGCTCAGGCGCGCCGTCCGGCAAGCCGAAATCGGCGAACGGTTCGGCACGACTCTGCGGGAGGCGATTGACGAAACAATCAATGAATCATTCGCCAAAATCAAAGGGCGCAAAGCGATCATCCTGCTGACCGACGGCAAAAACGCGGGCAGCGACATCTCAGAGGACGAACTGCTTTACGCGCTCGAAGAATCCGACACGCTCGTTTATCCGGTGTTTTATCAAACCGGACGCGCTTTTAACCAAAACAATCGAAACCAAACACAGTTTCCGCGCGGCGGCGGAAGACGCGGCGGCGTTTTCGGCGGACGTTTTCCGCGCGGCGGCGGACAGTTTCCGCCGTTTCCGCGCAATCCGAACGGCGGCGGCAACACGCGGCGGCGCGAGCGCGTCGAACGAAAAAACGCGGAGGCGGCTGATATTTTGCAGCAAATAGCCGACACGACCGCCGGACGTTTTTATCGCGGCGAAGTAACGGATTTGAATAAAACCTTCGCGCTGATTGTCGAAGAACTGCGCCGCCAATACCGGCTCGGTTTTTATCCGCAGGATGCGGACGACGACGACACAACTCTGCGCGAATTAAAAGTGCAGGTCAACCGCCCGGACATCACGGTCAGAGCGCGGCGCAATTATCGTCTGCAAAGCCAATCGGAATCGAAATAATAATCACGCTTTCGGTAGATTTACAGCTTTTTCGTTTAAGTTTTTGTCCGAAAGACAAGATTTGTCTAAATATAAATTTTTAAAACATAGGAATTATTTATGTTGAATCGCTTTATTTTACTCGTCGCATTTTCGCTCGTTATTTCACTCGACGCGGCGGCGCAGAATTCACGAATTTATTCTATCGCTCCGAATCAAATTCAAACTGGCGCGACGGCGTTTCCGATTGTCGTTTCGGGCAGTAATTTTAAGAAAAACTCCGTCGTGCAAATCAACGGCGCGACGCTCGATACGGTGCGGACGGCTTGGAATCAACTTCGCGCCACCGTCCCGGCGAGTTTGGCGGCGAGCGCGGGAAATTTGGAAGTCAAAGTAGTTTGGAAAAACCGCGCTTCAAACGCCGCGAACCTGACCGTTTCGAGTTCGCCCGCCGGCAATTACAATTGGGCGGCTCTGGCGGCGAAATTACAAAGTTTTGTTCCCGGCACGGTTGACGGCTTGAGTTTTATGATTTCGCGGCACGGCAAAACGATTTACTCGACCGCGCTCGGCACATACCGGGCGAACAATCAAAATTTTCCGTTCACGACTGCCACATCTTTGCCGATTGCGTCGTCAACGAAAATGCCTTCGATGCTGGCGATTATGACTTTGGTTGACGAAGGCAGATTGAATCTCGACGCTCCCGTTTCGACTTATCTAAACGGCTACGCGACCGTTCCCGCCGACAAAGCCAATATCACGATGCGAATGCTGATGAATCACACTTCGGGCGTGGCAGATGACAATTGTCTGGGCAATCAAACGACGACGACTTTGCAAGCTTGTACACAGAGGATTCTCAACGCGCCTTTAGAATTCGCGCCGGGAACAAAATTCGCTTACGGCGGCACGGGTATGCACATCGCGGGCGGAGTAGTCGAAGCTATCACGGGTGAAAGCTGGAATTCATTTTTTGCCCGAAAAGTCGGAACGCCGCTCGGTTTGACGCGCTTTACCTACACCAACACCAATAATCCGCGCATCGCCGGCGGCGCAAATTCCGATGTCGGCGATTACACGCGCATTATGCAGACGTATCTCGCGGGCGGCGTATTCGGCAACACGCGAATTTTATCACTGGCAAGGTATTACGAAATGCAAACCGACCAGAAACGCGATTTGCCCGTCGTCAATTCGCCGGGCGGCACGACTCTGACGGGTTACAGTTTCGGCTGGTGGCACAGTTCCGCCGCATATCTGCAAAGCCAGCCGCAGCCGCAAACTCCGGGTTTGGAACTTTCAGACCAGGGCGCGTTCGGCTGTACGCCGTGGATTGATTTGGATTCAAACTATACCGCCGTTCTTTTGATAAACGACCGCACTTCGACCGGCACGACAATTTGGAATCAAATCCGTCCGCTGATCATCGAGCAGATGCGAAATAATCCGTAAAAAGATTAGCGCAATTGACCTGACACCTCGCTGTCTTCAACATCGCAACTAACACAACACTCAACGAAGCGACAAAACTAATTTTATAGTTTTGGCGATTTTCGCCGGTGTCGGCATAACCGTGCTGGTGATTCTGAACAGTTTGCGATTGCTGAACTTTAAGTAATTTTGAACCGAACAACGAAGATGAAAAAACGAACGATAAAATAACCAAAACGCCCCTCAAAAAGCGTCCGTGCCGCGTCCATCGGGCAAAGGAGAAAAAGCGGCGATGCGGTAGAAGAACTTTTCGGAGTTCACATTATCAGCGACGAGGACATCGAAATCATTTCGGAAGTTCCGAAAAGAAATCCGGCGGCAAAACACAAAAAGAAGACGCATCGCCCAGCGAATCAAAAATAAAAGATAAATTCCAACCGATTCAGTAGGATGCGAAAAATCTAAACAACGCGCTTTGACGGCTGAAGTTTGTTACGGTAGTATCTTAATTTAATATATGAACGCCTGTTCATATATGCAGACATAAACTTTTTGATTTGAACAAAAATTATGAGCCAAAAAACCGCCAAAGCCATCAATGATGCTTGCGAAATTCAGTTCGTTGACGAAAAAAGAGTAAAAAGTGTGCGACGAGTGATGAAATCCGCTGAAGCGATAACCGCGCTTGCCGAAACTTTCAAAATCCTCGGCGACCCGACGCGAGTCAAAATCGCGTTCGCGTTGTCAAAGGAAGAATTATGCGTGTGCGACATCGCCAATCTTCTGAAAGTGTCGCAGTCAGCCGTTTCGCACAGTTTGCGAACGCTGCGGCAAATGAAGCTGGTTAAGTTCCGTAAGGAAGGCAAAATCGCTTACTACACGCTCGACGACGAACATATTAACAACTTGCTCGACGTGGGCTTTCGCCACGTTGAAGAGTTGCTGTAAAAATTCGTTCCGCGTGGAAAATCGAAGTTTTGAAATCGCAAATGACGAACGATAAAAAAGACAATTTCATTCCGGCGTTGAGCTTTGATTTTCTCACGTCGCTTTACGATCCGGTTGTCGCTTTGACAACGAGGGAAAAGGAGTTTAAGCGCGAACTCGTGCGGCAAATTGATTTGCGCCCGATGCGGCGCATCCTTGATCTTGCCTGCGGGACGGCGACGGTGACGATTGCCCTCAAACAATCTTGCCCGCAGGCGGAAGTTTTCGGACTCGACGGCGACGCGAAAATTCTCCACCGCGCCCGGCAGAAAATTGAAAAGTCGAACGCGAAAATCGCTCTGAGCGTTGGATTATCAAACGAAATGCCTTACCCGGACAATTATTTCGATACGGTCGTGTCGAGCTTGTTTTTTCACCATCTCACACCCGACAGCAAACGAAAAACGCTCGCCGAAATTCGGCGCGTCTTGAAAGCGGGCGGCACTCTGCACGTCGCCGATTGGGGCAAACCAGCGAATCTGTTGATGAAGGTCGCGTCGCTGCCGGTTCAGTGGCTCGACGGCGCGACGACGAAAGACAGTTATCAGGAAAAACTGCCGGAGTTGATGGCGGAAGCGGGATTTAAGGGCATCGTTGAAACCGCCGCTTTCGACACTGTTTTCGGAACGATTCGATTGCATTAAGCCGAAAAGAAATAGTGGAAATATGGAAAAAACGAGCTTTTAAATTTCGCAGATGGATTGTCCTTCGGAAGTAAATCTAATCAGGCTGAAGCTCGACGGAATCGAGG
>JAJAYR010000259.1 GCA_026786155.1 Pyrinomonadaceae bacterium | reverse complement strand
CTCTTACGCTCCATTAAAAGAAAGAATCAAAATTATTGATTACAATCTTTTTGCCAATGTCGTGAATTTAACCTTAAATCGAAACGAAATCATCACCGATTGTCCATCATTTGATTCGACACAAAATAAAAGTTGTTCGGACGACATCAAACATATCGCAGTTTTCACCAAAGCCATAGACCCGGAAAACGACGTTTTATCCTATATTTATCTTGTTTCAGGCGGTAAAATCATCGGCGCAGGTGCAAATGTAGTTTGGGATTTGTCGAGCGTAAAAGCCGGAATTTATGGAATTACGGCGGTTGCCGACGATGGGTGTGGAATTTGCGGAAAGACGATGACTAAAATCGTCGTCGTTAAAGAATGTCCGAATTGCTCGGCAAAATAAGAAGTTTTATATGCAATCCTTAACAACTTTAGAATACGGAAAACTGCTCGCGCTCGTCGCACGGTATGCAACGACACCGATGGGCAGAGGTTATTTGGAGAATTTGCAGCCGCTGACGAATCGCCTCGACCTCGAACGCGATTTGCGGGCGACGGGCGAAGCGATGGCTCTCGCGCAGAGAGCCGTCGTTTGGCGGTTTTCGGAATTGCCCGACCCTGACAATGCGCTCGCGGTTTTGCGGATTAAAAACACGACGCTCGAAGCGGTTTCGATGCTGGAAATCACGCGGTTGTGCAATCAGGCGTTGTTTGCGCGGTCGGCGATTGCGCCGGAAAAAGATGCCGCGCCGACGCTCTGGCAATTCGTCGAGCAAATTCCCAATTCGCTTTTCGCGGTGATTGACCGCATCAACAAAAAACTGCTGCCGTCGGGCGAGATTGACGACGCGGCATCGCCGGAACTGGCGCGGCTGCGGCGTGAAATTAATTTGCAGCGCGGACGACTTCAGAAAGCATTAGAGAACACGATGCGAAGCGCGGGCGATGCGATTCAAGACCAGATTGTTACCCAGCGAAACGAGCGTTACGTGATTCCGGTCAAGGCGGATTTTCGCGGCAAAATCTCCGGCGTGGCGCACGGCTTTTCGTCCTCCGGCGCGACGGTTTTCGTCGAACCGCTCGAAGCGATTGAGGCGAACAACGAACTGCAAAACCTCAAAGGCAAGGAAGAACGCGAAGTGGCGCGGATTTTATTTTCTCTGACCGAAGATTTGCGCGAACAACTGTCAGCCATCGAAGCGGCAGTCGGAGCCGTCGGCGAATTGGACTTTATCAAGGCGAAAATTGAATTCGCCCGTAAATTTAACGCGATTGTGCCGACGATTTCCGATGATGAAACGCTTGATTTGATTGATGCGCGGCATCCTTTACTCGAAGAAAACTTACGCGGGCAAAATCAGATTGAACCACAGAGACACAGAGACACGGAGAAAGAATTTCAGCCACCGATAAGCACGGATAAACGCGGATTTGAAAACAAAGGACAAAGGACAAAAGACGAAGGACAAAACAAAGAAATCGTTCCCGTTTCATTCAAACTTACGCAGGAAAAAGGCGTGATGATAATTTCGGGCGCGAACGCAGGCGGGAAAACCGTCGTGATGAAAACCGCCGGATTGTTGTCTTTGATGGCGATTTCCGGTTTGCCCGTTCCGGCGCGTGAAGCGACGATTCCCTTTTACAAATCGGTGCTGGCGGACATCGGCGACCATCAAAGTTTGTCGGCGAATCTTTCGACATTTTCGTCGCATATTTCCAATATCGCCGGTATGATGGAACAGTGTTCCGCGCCGTCGCTGGTTTTGCTCGATGAAGTCGGCACGGGAACAGACCCCGACGAAGGTTCGGCGTTGGGCGTGGCGATTGTGGATTATTTCCGACGAAAATGCGGAGCGCAAATCATCGCTTCGACGCATTATCGCGGATTGAAAATCTATGCGGCGAACGACGAAAACGTCATCAATGCTTCGGTCGAATTTAACGAGAAAACTTTACAGCCGACGTATCGTTTGTTAGTCGGTTTAGCGGGCGCGTCTTCGGGAATCGAGATTGCGCGGCGGTTCGGAATTCGTGATGAAGTCATCGCAACGGCGCGGCAAAATCTGGACGTTTCCGCCCAGAAAGCCGAAAGTTATTTGAGAACCCTGCAAACCGAAACGACGAACGCCGAAGATTTGCGAAAGGCTTTGGAAGAAGAACGCGAAGCCGTCGCCTATAAATACGCGACGCTCGAAATCGAAGCGAAAAAGCGCGAAAAGGAACGCCGCCGGGAATTTGAAACGCAATTAGCCGAAACCGTCGAAGGCTTTGAAAAACAATCGAAGGCATTCATCAATTCCATCGAAGACAAAGCGTTAAAAGCGAAACTCGACAAGGAAAGATTAGCCCGCAAAGCCGAATTGAATCGCGCCGTGCTGCAAAAAGTCCAAAGTCCAAAGTTCAAAGTCCAAAGCGCGTTCGATTCAAATCAGGACTCAGGACTCAGGACTCAGCACTTGCCCTTAGTCGTCGGCGCGAAAGTCCGCACGAGTTTCGGCAGCGTCGGGACAATCGAAAAAATTGACAAAGACACGGCGGAAGTCGCCATCGGTGCGATGCGCCTGCGCGAGAAATTAGCGAATCTGCAAATCGTTTCCAATCAAACCGAAACGGCGAACGAATCAACCAAACAAACGCGCGGCGAAAAACTGCAAAGTCAGGCGAAAGAATCGAACCTGCGACTCGACACGAAAGATTTGAGCGCAGAATTAAATCTTATCGGCAGAACGACCAGCGATGCCGAATACGAAATTGACCGCTTTTTAGACGAAGCCTATTTAGCCGCGCTTCCCAGAATCCGCATCATTCACGGCTTCGGCACGGGCGCGTTGAAAAACTTCGTCCATCATTTTTTGAAAGGTCATCCGCACGTCGCCAAGTTCGGCTTCGCGCCGGCAGCCCAAGGCGGACAAGGTGCTACAATAGCGGAATTGAAACAATAATATTTGTTTCATAAATTAGTTTTGGAGAATTCAATATGCAAGTTGAACTAATTGAACAAATAATTCACCTGCCGATTGCCGAACGAGTCGAGATTATTGAAAAAATCTCGCGCAGTGTGCGCGAAGAGTTACAGGAGAACAACGAAAGTAAATCATTGCTTGACGAGCGCAAAGCGGCATATTTCCGTTTGCGCGGAGCTTTAAAGATGGAAAATCCGCCGATGACCAAAGAAGCAGTCAGAGAAGATTACTACAACTATCTCGCGGAAAAGTATAAATGATAAAAGCACTGCTCGACACGGATATTAACTTGGATTTCATTTTGCAGCGTCAGCCGTTCTTTGTGGAAGCCGACGAAATCTTTCTTCGACGTTCAAACGGCGATTTTGAAGCATACGTTTGCGACATCACGCCGATGAACATTTTCTATATCGGGCGAAAAGAAGTTGGGAGGCAAAAAACCATTCAAGCCATCGCCGACTTGCTGACAATGGCAAAAGTTTGCGCGGCTGAGAAAAATATTTTGCAAACCGCTTTGTCTTCGCCGATTACCGATTACGAAGATGCCGTCCAACACGAATGCGCGTTGGCAGAAAATCTCGACGCAATTGTTACGCGCAACACGAAGGATTTTAAAAACTCTTCCGTCAAGGTTTATTCGCCGGCAGAATTTCTCCAATTTTTACAAACTCTAATCACCCGATAAATCTCGTGGCTAAAGCCGCGAAGCGCGAAAAGACGCGCGATAGCCGCCTAAAAAATCCGCTCTGCGTAAGGCGAGTCATAAAGTTAAAACTCTATGCTCAATCGTATCGAAGAAATCAAAAACTATCGAAAGTTGGTTTTAGCCGCCAATAAAGAATCAATCAAAAAAGAAGCGTTCAAAGATTTGCTCAATCGCTTGTTGGCTCATAATTCCGAAACGAAAAACGTCGTTGATGTAATTCAAACGTCATTCAATTTTCTGACTCAGTTATAATAACTTTAGGTATGACAAACGAAAATGATATGAAGAATCCGAGCGACAAGAATTTAATCGCCACACTTGAAGATTTAGGTTACTTACCAAATGGTTTTCAAGGCGGATTTTTATTTAATCTACTTGAACATAAAAACTCGAAAGTAAGATTTTTAGCTGCCAAGAACATCGCCAAACTCAATCAAACGAAAAGTCTCGAACCGCTTTGGAATGCTTTTCAAAAAGAAAACGATACAAGCACCAGACGAGAAATCGTTTCGGCAATCGGCAGACTTCGCCGACCGCAAAACAAACCGTATTTATTCGAGATTCTGCAAGACGAAGACCCGAAAGTCGTTTGTCAGGCGATTCGCGGTTTGTTGGTTTATGACGACGACATTTTGGTTGAGCGTAAATTAAAGCCGCTGCTCAATCACGAAAACGAAACGGTCAGAACGGTTATTTACAAAGAGTATTTCGCCGAAAAGACGAAAAAGGAAAGCGAACTGCCGCACCCGGAAACTTACGATTATTTGAAAAACGTCGTCGTCAACGCCGATGTCCGGGAAGCGTTATTGAATGTTCCGAATGAAAGCTTTCATCTGACTTTCACTTCGCCGCCGTATTACAACGCGAGAGATTATTCTAATTATTTGAGCTATGATTGCTCATTACTGAGCGGCATATAATTTGCTTTGCTGATATAAAAGGCTAAACCATTGGTGCTTAACAGAT
>JAJAYR010000258.1 GCA_026786155.1 Pyrinomonadaceae bacterium | reverse complement strand
GCGTTCGCGTGTTTTGTATAAGCGAGCATCGCGGCGTGTTTGCCCGAACAATTATTATGAATCTGCGTCGGTTTTTCGCCGTCTCGAATCATTTCGGCGGCGCGTTTTTCGTCAAACGGCAGATGCGCTCCGCAGCGCAAATCCGTCTCGCTCAAACCAATTTTCGCCAACATTTCAGCGGCAGTTTCCGTGTGCATCGCCTCGCCCGAATGCGAACCGCAAGCCAGCGCGATTTCCCGTTCCGTGTAGCCGAACCGTTCCGCCGCGCCGTTCGTCAAAAACGGAATCGCCTGAAAAGCCTTCGCCGACGAACGCCAGAAAGTAACGGTTTCAGGGTTGCCCAACGAAAAAAACGTCTCGCCCGCGCCGTCCACGACGATTAAATGTCCGCGATGAATTGATTCGACCGTTTCGCCGCGAATCACCTGCGCCAAAATTTCAGATTCCATAAGTTTTACAGGCGCGAAAATAATTTAACAGGATGACAGGATAAACAGGATAAAACCAAAAGCGATTTAAGTTTTAATCCTGACTATCCTGTTCATCCTATTAAATTTTACTTCGCCGCGCACAACATTTCTCTGGCGTGCTGCCGCGCCGTGTCGGTGATTTGTGCGCCAGTCAGCATTCGGGCGATTTCTTCGATTTTTTCCGCTTCGCTCAAATCTTTCACGCCGACTTTCGTTCGCTTGCCGACGGTTTCCTTTTCGACCAGAAAATGACGGTCAGCCAGCGACGCGACTTGCGGCTGGTGCGTAACGCACAAAACCTGCTGCGTTTTGGCGAGTTCTTTGAGTTTCAACCCGACGGCTTCGGCGACGCGCCCGCCGATTCCACTGTCAATTTCGTCAAAGACGACCGATTTTTCCGCGTCGTTCGATTTCATCGTCGTCTTCAAAATCAACATCAAGCGCGACGCTTCGCCGCCGGAAGCGACTTTTGCCAGCGGTTTCGGCGATTCGCCGACGTTCGCCGAAAAGTAAAATTCGATTTGGTCAAAACCCTTTGCGGTCAATCTTTTATTAGCATCACCGTTCAATTCGTCTCCGTTCGGCGCGTCAATCCGCACTTCAAAACGCGCTTTTTCGAGCGCGACGGCTTTTAAATTCGCTTCGACTTCCTTCTCGAATTTCCGCGCCGCCTTCGTTCGTTTGGCGTGAATTTCCGCCGCGATTTTCAAGTAATCGGCTTGCTGTTTCGCCAGAATTTTCTTTAATTCTTCCTTGCGCTCCTCAAAAGTTTCGATGTTTTTCAGACGCGCTTCCGATTCTTCCAAATGCGCCAAAACCGTTGTAATCGCGCCGCCGTATTTGCGTTTCAAACGCGAAACGTCCACCAGCCGATTTTCGATTTCTTCCAAGCGTTCGGGCGAAAATTCCAGACTGCCGCGAAAATCTCTGACTGCAAACGCCAAATCCGCGAGAACTGCGTTTGCCGACTGCAAGCCTTCTTCATATTCTTTAAAACTCGATTCGTATTCGCCTAATTCGATAATTTTCCGCGCCGCTTTTTCTAATGTCGAAACGGTTGATTCTTCGTTTTCGTAAAGCAGCAGATACGCTTCGTCGCTCAATGTTGAGAGTTTTTCGATGTTATTGAGTCGCCGTTTTTCTTCGTTCAAAGCGTCTTCTTCGCCGACGTTCGGATTAACTTTTTTTATTTCGTCAACCTGAAACCGCAAAACGTCGAGCAGTTGCAGTTTCTGCGCTTCGTCTTCGCGCAAATTTTCGATTTCGCGCCGCGTTTTGGAAAATTCCTGATATTTGGCGGAAAGATTTGTCCGCAAATTTTTTAGATTGGCGAATTCGTCCAGGATTTCCAGATGATTCGACGGCGAAAACAACGTCGCCTGTTCGCCCTGCCCGTGAATATCAACTAAAAACGCGCCGATTTTTTTGAGGAAATTGCCGGTAACGAGTTGATTATTGACAAAAATCCGGTTGCGCCCCGATGCCGCGAGTTCGCGCCGGACGATTAAATCAATTTCGTCCGCGTCGTCAATCTCGATGCCGCTTTCGTAGAAAATCTCGTGCAAATCGGCGGCGGCGCGAAGCGTAAAAAGCCCTTCGATTTGCGCCGCTTTCTCGCCTTCCTTGATCAAATCCGACGAAATTCTATCGCCTGTCAACGCGCCCAAACTGTCCACGATAATTGATTTTCCCGAACCCGTTTCGCCTGTCAAAAGGTTTAAGCCGCGCGAAAATTCAATCTGCAATTCGTCAATCAGCGCGATGTTTTTGATTTTTAAAAGTGAAAGCATAAGCCAATTTTAGATTTTGGATTTTGGATTTTGGATTGTAAAGCCGTCAACGATTTTGAGACGGATTTTAGCCACCGAGGACACCGAGTTCACAGAGGAAATCAGGATAAAAACATAAAATTTTTTGGATTTGTTGTTCTCTGTGAACTCGGTGTCCTCGGTGGCTAAAATTTCTTCGGCAAAAGTTTTTCGCCTTTCGTCCATTTGCCGTTCGAGAAAATCGCGTCGGGCGGCGAAGTTTTCTCTAAATCCTTCGCTGTCCAGTCAATTTGGCGCTTCTTTTTGTAAAACCAAAATTCGCCGGGTGCGCCGGTTTTGACGAGTCCGGTTTTGTTGACCAGATAAAAATCCTTCGCGTCGAATTCTTCCAAGCCCGCGTAGATTGATAAATCGCCGATTTCACGAATATAAGTCAGCGCGGCTTCATTGGCGCGGCGGCGGTCGGTGTTGATTGAAATGTCAGCCGTGAACGGTTCGCTGTTTTCGGTGAAATTGACGATATTGGCGCGGCGGAAAATATAGTTATACAAATCGCCCGAAGAGTTGGACGGCAGTTTATCGTAGATTTTCGCGTCTGCCTGCTGTTCGCTTTTATCAACCAGCGATTTGAGCGCGGACAGATAAGCGACGTAATTTAATTTCACCAGAAACATTTCGTCTTTGCCGTGCAATGCGCCGGTTTCGATTAAAATTACGGGCGTTCCCCATTCGGAAATTTTATCGCCGAACGCCCGCGGATTGTATTCGTCGTTGTAACGCGCAATGTGTTCGGGGATGAATTGATTGAGCGCGTCAATCATCACTGAACACAGACGTTTATTGCGTTCGTGTCCGTCGTTCGTCGTGCCTTCGGCATTGCCGAGAACGGCGAGAAACGAAATCGCCGCTTGTTTATTGGTCTTGCCGACGGTCGTTAAAGATTGCTGATTGTGCAGGTTAAAACCGATGTCCGGCTGCCACTCATCGCGCAGTTTTTTGAGCAAATTGCCTTCGGGCGTTTGCAAATCCTGCGCGTCGCGGTTGATGTCTATGTATTGCAGATTGCGCCGCTGAAAAAGTTCCGCGCCGTCCGGGTTGAGCATCGGCACGACGCGCAGCGTCAGATTATTTTCCAACTCTTTGACCCAACTTTTAGCGCGGTTTTTCTGCAAAAACGCCAGCATATCAAGCACGGCGGGCGTTGCCGTCGGTTCGTCGCCGTGCATCTGCGACCACATAAAAACTTTCGTTTTCCCTTTGCCCCATTCGATTTGATAAATCTCGCGCATCGCGTAAGATTTGCCGACTTCATCAATCTTCAAGCCGGATTTTTTCAATTCGTCGAGCTGTTTTTTCAAATCGGCGTGGCGCAGATTCGATGGCGCGATTTTAGAAAAATGCTGTTTGTCCCAATCGGCGGCAAAATCTTTGGCGGTCTGTGCGTTGATGT
>JAJAYR010000257.1 GCA_026786155.1 Pyrinomonadaceae bacterium | reverse complement strand
GTTTGAGGTTTTCCGGCGGCAAATCAGAACGGCGAAAAAACTGGATTTGCCAATTATTATTCATTCGCGCGAGGCGGACGATGAAACTGTTCGAGTTTTAATCGAAGAATGTTCGCAAAGTGATTTTCGCGGCGGCGTGATGCACTGTTTCGGCGGCTCGCCGGAAATGGCGCAAGCGATGTTGGACATCGGTTTCTATATTTCGTTGGCGGGAAACGTAACTTTTAAGAAAGCCGAAAACTTGCGCGATGCGGCGCGGGTGGTGCCGCTCGACAAACTTTTAATCGAAACCGATTGCCCGTTTCTCGCGCCCGTCCCGAATCGCGGAAGGCGCAACGAACCGGCGTTCGTCGTTCACACGGCGCAATTTTTAGCTGATTTTTACAATGTAGATTTGGAAGTTCTCGCCGACTCGACCACCCAAAACTTTTGCCGGTTGTTCAAGACTGCAAAAAATTAGGGAACGTCGGCAATCTGTCGGCGTTCCCTAATTTTTCGTTTTAAAGACTTCAACAAAAACAATTAAAATTAACGATTGGCGAGCTAAATAGTCTGTCATCTAAATTTTCAAGCCTTCCGCAGTTATGCCGCGCTGCGCGGGCGGAGGCACGCTCAAGCGTGGACTCAAAACTTCTGCCAAATACCTTCAAATTTAATTTATAAACTCCTTAATTATTTAACGCCAAGCCGCCAAGAAAAGATTTTTCAAACGGTCAATTTTTTGAGAGTTCAATAAAAAAGCCGAATGTTTGACGGTTTATTTTTAAAATAACTTGGCATTTTGGCGTTAAATATTTCTTATTTCGGAATGTTCTCTATTCTAAGGATACAGTTGTTTGATCGCCTTATTGATTGACGCTCTGGCTTTGACGCAGCTCTCCGCCGCTTTTTTCGAGCAAGCGACGCACTCATTTAAATCGCCGATAATCGGAGTCAGAATCGGGTTGTAAGATTCGGGCAGTTTCGTAATTCTATCCGCCAAATCCTGCACCTGTTTTTGCTCGTCCGCCGATATTAAATTACATTGGCGCAAACTTTCGGCTTTGACGGAGTTGCGATATATTTCCATTCCTCTGCCTTCTTTTTCTAGTTTTTGCGCGGCGGTCGTGATGAGCGTTACTTCGTTGATTATCGCCGTCTGGTTGTTTTTGGAGATTATTTTTTCTTTGTTCGGGTCAATATTTTCCGCTTGCGGATTGCCCGAACACGCGCCGAAAATAAATGCCGTGATGATTAAAAGTGTGGTTTTCATAATTTTATCCGCCGATTTAAGTGATTTCCTCAGCGAGTTATTTTATCTGATTGGTTAATTTGGTTTTGGAGAAATTTTAACCGAAGCCTTTTTTTAAAGTTTAGTAATTGTTCAGATTGTTCGTGTAATTTTCAAAGTTCGCCAGCATTTCCGCCATCGAATCGCCGCCGAATTTTTCGCGCAGCGAGTTCGCCAGCACGATGGCGAGCATCGCTTCGCCAATCACGCCCGCCGCCGGAACCGCCGTTACATCCGAGCGTTCAAAGGCGGCTAAATCTTCCCGTTTCGTGTCAATATCAACCGACCGCAGCGGTTTTTTCAGCGTCGCAATCGGTTTCAGATAACCGCGCACGCGCAGTTCTTCGCCGTTCGTGATGCCGCCTTCGAGTCCGCCCGCGCGGTTTGAAGTGCGTTTGAAATTATCGTTGGCAAAAGTGATTTCGTCGTGAACTTGCGAGCCGTGCAGCGCGGCATTTTCCACGCCGCTGCCGATTTCGACGGCTTTGACGGCTTGGATTGACATCACGGCTTGCGCGATGCGACCGTCTAATTTCTCGTTCCACGAAACGTGCGAACCCAAACCGACGGGAACATTTCGGGCGACGACTTCAAAAATTCCGCCCAGCGTATCGCCGTCGGTTTTCGCTTTATCAATCAACTCGACCATCTGTTTTTCGATTTCCGCGTCGGCGCAGTTAAGCAGGGAATTTTCATCAATCGCGCTGATTTCGGCGAAGGTTTTGCTCAGAGGTTTTTCCGGCAGTGCGCCGAGTTTGATGACGTGGCTTTTTATCTCGACGCCGAAGTTTGCCAGCAATTGTTTGGCGATTGCGCCGCAGGCGACTCGCGCCGCCGTTTCCCGCGCCGAAGCGCGTTCCAGAATATCGCGCAAATCTCGCGTGCCGAACTTTTGTCCGCCCGCTAAATCGGCGTGTCCGGGACGCGGGCGCGTTACGATGCGCGGATTTTTCGGCTGAACTTCAATTTTCTCGCTCGCCATTATTTCCGTCCAATGGACGAAATCGCGGTTTTCAATCGTCAGCGCGACGGGCGAACCGAGCGTTCTGCCGTGCCTGACACCCGACAGAAATTCGATTTTATCCGATTCGATTTTCATTCGCCCGCCGCGCCCGTAACCCTGCTGTCTGCGCCAAAGTTCGCGGTTTATTTGCTCGATGTCTATTTCCAAACCGGTGGGCAAACCTTCGACGATGGCAATCAACGCTTTGCCGTGCGATTCTCCGGCGGTGTTAAATTTGAAAAACATAAGATAATTTTGCCACAGAGAACACAGAGAACACAGAGAAATCAGAGAAAAAAATTAGCCGACTTCTTGGCTTCTTAAATCTAACTCTGTGTTCTCTGTGTCCTCGGTGGCTATTTTCTTTCTTCTAAAAACAATCAATCCGATGCTCGCCAAAATTAAAACTCCGCCGAAAATGGTTTGCGCGGGAAGCGTTTCGTTCAGGAATATCCTGCCGACGACGACGGCAATCAGCGGCGTAACGAGGGAAATCATCATCGCTTTGGTTGATTCGATTTTACTCAAAAGCCAGTAATAAAACCAAAACGCCGCGATTGTTCCGAAAATTGACAAGTAGATGACCGAAACGACGGCTTTCCAAGTCCAGTTTAATTTCAGCGGATTGCCTTCGACCGTCAGCGCGTAAATGATGACCGGCAAAATCCCGAAAATCATCTGCCAGAAAACGAGCATCGCCGGATGCAGATTGCTGCCGAACGCCTTGACCAAAATCGAACCGTGTGCCGCCGCGTAAGCTCCGATAACGATGGCGATGCAGCCCGCGAAAGCCAACGCGCTGTTGATTTGCAGTTGCTCGATAAAAATCACGGCGACACCGGCGATGCCGAGCAGCACGGCGGCAATTTTTAATAAAGTAATGCGCTCGTTCGGCAGATGAATCCACGCCAGAACGAGTCCGAAAACCGTTATCATCGCCTGCAAAACCGCCGCCAGTCCCGACGAAATATACTGCTCGCTCCAAAAAACGAGACTGTAATTTATTGAAAACTGCAAAACGCCCGTCAAAGCCAGCAATTTCCAATCGCGCTTGTTAGTCGGAAACGGAATTTTTTGCAGGTAAATAATAAAGGCTAAAATTATGACGGCGAGAACGAATCGCGCGGCGGCAAACGTCAGCGGCGGCAAATCTTCCAAACCAATTTTGATAAAAATCCAGGTCGTTCCCCAAATTAAACAAAGCGTGAGCCAGATAAGTATTTTCATTTTACATTGAAATTTAGCCACGAATGACACGAATAACACAAATAGAAAAATTAAAATGATTGGTGTTGTGTAACCCGAACTGCCGTAATTAGGATTTGAAGATATTTAACCGCGAAACACGCGAAAGTGGCGAAAAAAAGAAAATTTCCTGATTGCCTAACAGTATTTTTAGCGTGTTTCGCCTGTTTCGCGGTTGAATATCTTTTGGGTTTTGATAAACGTGCTAACTTTCAGTTTCTCTGAAAGAAACTCAAATGCGTTTCGCCCTGCTTCAAAATGCGCCACCGCCGCACATCGCCGACGGCATCGGGCAGCAGGTTTTTGGCGTGATGCTCGACGATTAAAATTCCTTCGGCGGTCAAAAGTTTTTCGGCGCGAGTGGCAAATTCAAACAAAAAGACGCGGTAGTTATCCTGATACGGCGGGTCATAAAACACGATGTCCCAAGCCGTCGCGGGTTCGCGGGCGACGAACTTTTCGGCAGTATTATTGAAAATTTCGGTTTGTTCTTCGGGGATTTTCAAAAGGTCGAGGTTTTCTTCAATCAAAGCGCAGGCGCGTTTTGATTTGTCAACGAACGCGGCAAATCCCGCGCCGCGCGAAATCGCTTCGATGCCGATGGCGCCCGTTCCCGCGCATAAATCCAGAAAGCGCGTGGCGGAATGGATTTTCGGATTTAAGACGTTGAAAAGAGTTTCGCGCAAACGGTCGGAAGTCGGGCGCGTTCGATTGTCGGCAGGACTTTTCAGAATTCGCCCGCGATACTCGCCGGAGATGATACGCATTATTTTAAAAGGCGGCAGTTGGCGGAAGGCAGACGGCGGAAGGCAGACGGCGGAAGGCAGTTGGCAGAAGGCAGACGGCAGACAGCAGACGGTTAATTGACTGCCAACTGCCAACTGCCAACTGCCAACTGCCAAC
>JAJAYR010000256.1 GCA_026786155.1 Pyrinomonadaceae bacterium | reverse complement strand
GAAGAAGGTTTCGGCGCGGAAGTCAAACGGCGGATAATGCTCGGAACCTACGTTCTATCTTCAGGTTACTACGATGCTTATTACGCCAAAGCGCAAAAGGTGCGGACGCTTTTGAAACAGGATTACGCGCGGGCTTTTGAAAAGTGCGACGTGATTTTAACGCCGACTTCGCCTTCGACGGCGTTTAAAATCGGCGAAAAATCGGACGACCCGCTGGCGATGTATCTGAGCGATATTTATACGGTTTCGGCGAATCTGACCGGAACGCCGGGCATTTCAGTTCCCTGCGGACTTTCGTCGGAAGGCTTACCGATTGGTTTGCAGTTGATTGGAAAACCCTGGTCGGAAGCGGTTTTGCTGAATCTCGCGCACAGTTACGAAAAGCAGTTTCCGCTCGGCGCAAAACCGAAAGTTAGTGTGTAGATTGTTTTATTAATTGCAGATTTGAAACTTCGACGGTCGGTATCGGCAAGCCATTATGCGGAACGGTGTTGGCAAAACGCGATTTGTCTTCGATAAGTTTTTCCGCTTCGGCGGCGGGAACGGGGCGCGAGAATAAGTAGCCCTGACCGTATTCGCAGCCTAAAATGCGAAGCTGATGAAGTTGATGAATCGTTTCGATGCCTTCGGCGATAACATCTAATCTTAAAGTTTTCGCCAAAGCAATCACGGTGCGGACGATTTCGCCGTTTTCCGTGCCGTCTTCCATCGTATTGACGAACGAACGGTCAACTTTCAAAGTGTTAATCGGGAAACGGTGCAGATAACTCAAAGAAGAATAACCCGTTCCGAAATCGTCAATCGAAAGCTGAATGCCGAGATCGCGGATTTGCTTCATCATCGCAATCACGCTTTCGGCGTTTTCCATCACCGCGCTTTCCGTCAGTTCGAGTTTGACGCACGACGGCTTGATTCCTGTTTCAGCCAGAATAGTTTGAATCTGCTCGACCAGATTCTTCTGGGCGAAATGCTTGCCGGAAAGGTTGACGCTGACCACCAGATTTTTATTCGCCGGATTTTTGCGCTGCCATTTGACCATCTGCTCGCAGGAAGTTCGCAAAACCCAGAGCGTCAGCGGAATGATAAATCCGGTTTGCTCGCTGACCGGAATAAATTCGCTCGGCGGCACCAGCCCGCGCGTCGGGTGATTCCAGCGAATCAGAGACTCGAAGCCGAATAGCTGCATCGAATCCAGATTGATTATCGGCTGGTAATACATAACCAGTTCGTCGCGTTCGATGGCGGTTCGCAAATCGGTTTCGAGCTGCAGCAGAGTAACCGCGCGAATGTGCATATTCTGGTCGAAAACGACGTAATCTTTTTCGCCGTCTTTGGCGTGATACATCGCTATATCGGCATCGCGCAAAACGTCTTCGGCAGCTTCATATTCCGCGCCGCCCATCGCAATGCCGATGCTGAAACTCGTGAAAACCTGTTTGCCGGTTAAAGAAAACGGTTCGGAAATTTTGTCTTTGATGCGGTCGGCAAACTGCATCGCGTCTTCGACATCTCTAACATTGTTAAGGATAAAAGCGAATTCGTCGCCGCTGAACCGCGCCACTAAATCCTTGTCGCGCACCGCGCCCGCCAAACGCCTGGCGACGTGCAGAATCAAGCGGTCGCCCATCGAATGTCCGAGACTGTCGTTGATGGTTTTGAAGCGGTTGATGTCGAGGAAAAGAACGGCAAATTTGAATTTTTTATCGTGGCGGCTTTTTTCGAGGGCGAACTTGAGCGTTTCCATAAACAAGTTGCGATTCGGCAAATCGGTTAAGGAATCGTGAAACGCGGCGTGCCGAAATTTTTCCTTGCTTTCCCGCAGTGCCTGCCCGATGCGGTCTTGTTCGGCGATGTGGTGCTGAAGTTCTTCGACGTGCCGTTCGGCTTGTTCGGCTCTTTCCCTCTCGGCTTGTTCGGCTTTGGCGGAAGTTACCCGCACGTCGTCAACATATCGCCGGTAAGTCATATAAACCAACGCCGAAACCCCGAACGCCAGCAGAAATAAAATGCTGTTGAGCTGCGTGTGGGCTTTTATCAGCAGTCCGGTAATTAAAGAAGCGGCGATGAACATTACCAGCACGTTGACGCAGTATTTAAACCAAACCTCCCAGAATGTGCCGAACGGTTTTTCGGCTCTCAAGGCTTCCCGCAGCGAAATGCAGAGTGAAGTGCCGAGAAACTGCATACCCGCCATAAAAATCAGCATTCCGCCGAAACCGGCGATGGTTTCTTCGGCGATAATCTGTTCCGGCACAAATACCAAATTCAGCATTGAAGCCGTCAGATAGGTGGAAATGGCGACAATCGTCACATTAACTAAAATGGTTTTGTTGGTTTTAATAACTCCCCGGCGGCGAAAGTTGATTGACATATACAACATTTCCAAAGTCCCGATGAAGACCGCCGCGCCGCTGCCGTAAATGAGCAGAATATAGAAAATGAGAATATCCGAAACCGTAAAATGAATTTTCGTGCGCGGCAGTTGAATACGCAGATATGGGCTGAAGAGAATTCCCGCTGCCGAAACGACAAAAAACCCGATGTCAATCGCTTCACTCCTAAAGTTCAGCGCGGAAATGACCCAGACCGCGATGCTGAACAGCGTTAGTGCCGCCAAATACAAGTCGGAAAGAAAATTACTGCTGGCTTTTTGATTGCTCATTCGGCACTTAAAGAGTGGACGGTTTCGGGAATGTTGATGCGGATTGCTAATTTTCGGAATGCGGCTGGATTCCTGTCATTGTTATTATATGTTAAATGTTATTTTTATTTCAATAAAAAAATTAAGTCGCCTAAAATAGTTTTAGGCGACTTAATTTCGCAGGACTATATTACGAATCAATTACTGCATTGACGCTGTATTATCTCCGCCAACCAAGGGCGAAGAAGTTCCGAAAACCGAGTCGCTCAGCATCAATTTGAAACACTGATAACGCGAACTTTTCCGGTTGTCAGAGAAGCGCGGAGAGCGTCGGCGACGACCGCGCCGAACAGCGGATTATATTTGGCGAAAACGGCGATGTCTTCGACGTATAGAAAGGCGTTGCCTCTGGACTTTTCAATCTGCGCCAACGCCTCCCGCAAACGCGCCGAAACTTGTTCGGCACTAACGGAATCGGCAAAAATTCCGCCCAAATCTAACTTCAAGATTTTTTTGCCGCGCAGGTTTTGCGCCGCCGAATCCGAGTTAAAACGTCCGGCGAGATTTTCGATGACGGCATAACTGTTGGAATTGCTGCGGTCAACGACGACCACGCCGTCTTTGACGGAGACCAGTGCGTTTTGAAGTTTTTCGGTTTGCTGCCTGATTTTATCGTTTGAAACAGGTGCGCCGTCCGCCGCAATTTGCGCGATGTCTTGAAGATATTTTGAATTTAGATTATTTTCGCCAACTACTTTCGGCAAATCCTGTTTTGCTTATTTTGGCGAAGCTGTCTGCGCCCACGATACTGAAACCAACATCTGCGAAGTAATGGCAAATGTGGAAAGAATTTTTGCGATTCGTTGCTGTTTCATCTTTTTTCCGTTTCCTTTTCTAAAATTTATGGAACTAGTTTCCGCCGTTCTTTTTACAAGCCGTGTGCCAATCCGAGGAAAATACGTTTTCCCTTTATTTCATTGAGTTATATTTAGTTATTATTTCATCTCGTCAGCGGAATCATTCAATTTGAGCAATCTCTCCGTTCACTCTGACCGATGTTTTGACCAAATTTTTCGGCGGCTAAATAAAATACAAAAGGCAAAAGCCGAAAATTTCTTTTCAAACTTTTGCCTTTTACCTTTTGAATTTTAATTTCTATAGCGAGTTTCAAGTTTGAAACTCGCTATATCTACTTCGTGATGCCGACCTGACCAAGCGCGTAAGCGTAATCGAACGCGACTTCCTTCAATTTATCGTAGCGTCCCGACGAGCCGCCGTGTCCCGCGCCCATATTGGTTTTCAGCAGAATCACGCCATCGCCGGTTTTCATTTGGCGGATTTTCGCCGCCAGTTTCGCGCCTTCCCAATACGGCACTTGCGAATCGTTCAAAGAAGTTTC
>JAJAYR010000255.1 GCA_026786155.1 Pyrinomonadaceae bacterium | reverse complement strand
GGACTGACCGTTACCGCGTGATTTTAACCACTCCGAACGCGCAGATTGACGGCAAAACCGAAATCAAGGCGGCGGATTTGAACGCGAAAATTTTCGCGTTCCGGGAGGCGTTATTAAATCCGACGCTTGACCCGAAACCGCTCGGCAAGGAACTTTACGACGTTTTAATCAAGCCGATTGAAAAAGATTTGGAAGCGGGAGGCGCGAAAACTCTGCTGTGGAGTTTGGACGGAACTTTGCGCTATATTCCGATTGCCGCGCTGTGGGACGGCGAACAATATCTTTTGCAGAAATATCAAACGGTCATCGTAACTTCGACGACGCGCCAGAGTCTGCAAGCCGAGGTCAATAAAAATTGGCGCATTCTCGGCGCGGGCGTGACGAAAGCGAGCGAAGTAACCGACGCGAACACGGCGCAGAAATTTTCCTTTGACGAATTAAAAAGCGTCGCCAAAGAACTTTCCGCGATCATCGGCGACGGAAAATCTCCGAAAAATAATTTATTGGCGGGTGTGAGTTTGCTTGACGCGGCGTTCACCGAAAACGCGCTCAAACAGGAATTGACGCAAATTGCCGCCGACCGGCGCAAATTTAACGTCGTCCATTTCGCCACGCATTTTCGATTAGGAAGCGACACGGCGGATTCGTTTTTGCTGTTGGGAAATAACAAATCATTGACGCTCGCCGCGGTCGCCGATTCGCCGGACATGGATTCGACCGATGTCGACCTCGTTACCTTATCGGCTTTCAATACGGGTCTCATTGGTTTGGAAAACAGTCAAAAACTCGCGGAAAACAACGGCAAAGAAGTTGATTCGCTCGCCCAATTTATCGAATTGCGCGGCGCAAAATCGGTGCTGGCGACGCTCTGGTCGGTCGCCGACGAAAGCACTTCGATTTTGATGGGCGAATTTTACCGTTTGCGAAAGGAAAATCAGAATTGGTCGAAAGCCGAAACGCTTCGACAAGCGCAGCTTGAACTGCTTTACGGGAAGTATAAACCCGAAGAAATTGCCGAACGTAATCGCTCGGAAGCCGTGCGTTTCGGCGCGGGCGCGAAAAATATGCCGAAATACGTTAAAGATGAAAACGCGCCGTTCGCGCATCCGTTCTATTGGTCGCCGTTCGTGCTGATTGGGAATTGGCGGTGATAAACTTGAAAAAGTCGGGCGAGCGATAAGACAAGTTCGTCATTCGCTTTGAAACGGGAGAAAAATTTATGAATACGCAGCAAATTATTTCAAAGGCGCGGACGATGCCGCTTGCCGATTTAGAAGAATTGGTTGACGAAGTTTTGACGATCCAAGCCGAAAGACGTGCGCCGCGACTTTCGGGCGAAGAGAGTAAGTTGATGAAGACGATTCAGAGGCGTTTGGCGGAATCGAAACAAGTTCGCCTTCGTGAACTTCAAACATTGCGCGACGAAGAAAAACTTTCCGTCGAAGGCTACGCCGAACTCGCGGCGATTACCGACGAACTCGAAGAAATTCACGCCGACCGGATGAAGGCTTTACTCGAAACGGCGAATCTGCGCGGAATTACGATGACGGAGTTGATGAAACAAATCGGTCTCAATCTGCCCGATTATGAATGAGAAGCGCAACATTCCGGCGAAACTGCGGCGCACGGTCAAAGCCAGAGCGCGTGAGCTTTGCGAATACTGCCGCAGCCGCGAAGATTATTCGACGCAATCGTTTTGTTACGAACATATCTTGCCGCGAGTGGCGGGCGGCGCAACCGCTGCCGAAAATTTGGCTTATTCCTGTCAGGGCTGCAATTCGCACAAAGCGACGCGAATCGAAGCGGTAGATTATCTGACCGACCGACGGGTTAAACTCTTCAACCCGCGTCAAATGTCGTGGCGTGAGCATTTTCGCTGGAGCGAAGATTTTTCGGAAGCGGTCGGGATTACTCCAATCGGACGGGCAACCGTCGAAGCGTTAAAACTCAACCGTCACGGATTAGTCAACCTGCGCCGCGTGTTATATGCGATAGGCAAACATCCGCCGCTCGAAACGGCTAATGAAGAATAGCGAAACAGAGACCATCGCCGTCGCGGAAAAATCAGGCGGAATTTTCAAAATTAAAATAGGTTTGACGAAATATGAAAAACACCCGACGAAATAAAATGATGAGTGCGGCGGCACTTTTGTTGGTGCTGGCGAGTCGGGACAAAATTGACAAAATACCGGCGACGCGCGAAGGTTGGACGGCGCTCGGCGTGGGCGTGTCAAAAGAGTTTGAAAATTTCCCCGCGCTCTTCGCCGTGCCGGAAGAACTCTGCCGCGTCGTCAATGACCCGCAGAAACAAGCCGCGTGTTTGAAATTGACCGGCGGCAAAACGGGTGTTCTCGGCGGAATCAATTTAAGCGACGACGAATTTACGTTTCAGACTTTCAAACTCCATCTCGGACGCTACCCGATTGTCCACATCGCCAGCCATTTCAGCCTGAACGCCGGAACGGAAGCTGATTCTTATTTGCTTTTGGGCGGCGGCAAAACCGGCGACGAGCGAAAACTGACGCTCGCTTCGGTGCGCGAAAATCTCGATACGAAATTTGTCGGCACGGAATTGCTGGTTTTATCAGCCTGCAATACGGCGATGCTGGCTGGGGAGCAATCGAGCGGCGCGGAAATCGAAGGCTTCGGCGCACTCGCGCAGCAGCAGGGCGCGAAAACCGTGCTGGCTTCGCTCTGGTCGGTGGCGGACGATTCGACACGCGATTTGATGAGCGGTTTTTATCAAATCCTTGAAACCGATTTGAAAATCAGCAAAGCCGAAGCGTTGCGGCAGGCGCAAATAAAATTGTTACACGGAAAATATCAGCCCGCGCAAATCGCCGAACGCCATCGCTCGGAAGCCGTTCGGTTCGGGGCGAGCGCGAGCAATTTCCCGAAGTTTATCAAAGATGAAAACGCCCCGTTCGCGCATCCGTTTTATTGGTCGCCGTTCGTTTTGATCGGGAATTGGCGTTGAGAGAATTGGCGGTTGATTTTTGTCCGAAAGAAAGTTTGACCG
>JAJAYR010000254.1 GCA_026786155.1 Pyrinomonadaceae bacterium | reverse complement strand
GTCCGGTTGCGAAAAGGCTGGCTGGCAAGATTGAGTTTATTTATCACTTTTTTAGTTCGAGGTTTCAGGTTTCAGGTTTCAGGTTTCAGGCTCGATGTCTATATTTCGACTTTGAACCTTGAACCTTGAACCTTGAACCTTGAACCGATTGGTCAGTTTAGCACGAAATAATTTAGATTGTCCTTTGAACCCGATTTGTTGTCCGTTCGATTTTAATTTGCAAAAAAGACGGCGCGGCGAACGAAAAAAACTATTTCCGCGCTTTTAACGCCGTCTTTCACGTTGATTTTTAAGGAAAAGTTGCAAAAACTTAATCGCGGCGCGGCGGCAGCGGTTTTTTCGCGTCTTCGGCGGTTAAGTCCTGATAAGCGCAGACGCGGTTTCTGCCGTCGCGTTTGGCGCGGTAGAGAGCGGAATCAGCCATTTCGACGAGTTCAATCGGGTCGCGCGAATCGTTCGGGAATGCCGCCACGCCGAGGCTGATGGTAATGCGGTGAGTTTCCGGCGGTTTGCCGCGCCGGATGATGCTGAACTCGTAATTTTCGACTTCGGCGCGAATTCTCTCCGCCGCGACGATTCCCTGAGCGAGTTCCGCGTCGAGCAGAAACGCGGCAAATTCTTCGCCGCCGAAACGCGCCGCCGCGTCGCCGCTTCGCAAGGTTTCCGTGATGCAGAAAGCGATTTCTTCCAGATTTTTGCTGCCCGTCAGATGTCCGTAAGTGTCGTTGACCGTTTTGAAATAATCAACATCCATCATCAAAATGCAAAATCGCCGTTTTTCCTCTTTCGCGCGTTGGGTTTCGCGGCGCAGTTCGGAGAAAAAAGACTGGCTCGAAAGCAGTCCGGTCAAATCGTCGTGCGACAGCAGACGGCGAATCAAAAGCTGGTATTCACGGTCAATTTCGTCGAGCAGTTCAAACCGCAGAAGATATTCGCCGACGCTGATTTTATCGCCGTTCTGCAAAATTTCCCGCTTGATTTTCTGACCGTTAACGAGCGTTCCGCTGCGCGAATTCAAATCGGTTATCTCATATTCGGGCGTTCCGGTTTCTGGATTTTCGATGGTTTTAATGCAGGCGTGGCGGCGCGAAACTTTTGAATCGTTGAGCCGCACGTCGGCGGAGGCGGCGCGACCGAGAATAACTTCGGCGCGTTCCAGCGGAATCGGCACGGCGAGCAAATCGCCGCTCAAAAAAATCAGCGCGGGACGCAAATCGCGTTTTTGTGAATTCGATTTATTCATTCTCCGGCAACTGCCAAAAATTTAGATTATAGCGCGGAAGTTGGAATATCAAGCGGCTTTTTCAATTCCGTAGCGGGCGATTTTCATATACAATCCGCGGCGAGTCAAGCCGAGTTCGACGGCGACGCGCGAAATGTTCCAGCGATGCCGCGAGAGCGCGGCTTGGATCATCTGCGTTTCGAGTTCGGAAACGGCTTCTTCGAGTGTGCCGCTCGGCGAGCCGACGTTAAAAGATGAAAATGCGCTGTCGTAAGACGCAATCGGTTTGACGTTGCCGTTTTCGGCGAACGACGCAATCGGTTTCGCGCTGCGTTTGAGGTCGGTCGAGAGATGTTCGGGCGTGATTGTTTCGCCGTCCACGGCGCGGGCGACGGCGCGTTGAATCTCGTTGCAGAGTTGGCGCACGTTGCCCGCCCAATCGCAGACCATCAGCAAATCAATCGTCTGCGGCGTGATGTTGATGTCGCGTTTGCTGAAGCGGGCTGAATAATGGTTGATGTAATAATTTATCATCGGCGGAATTTCCGAACGGCGTTCCCGCAGCGGCGGCACGCGCAAACGGATGACGTTCAGGCGATAATATAAATCTTCGCGGAAACTGCCGTCGGCGACTTTTGCTTCGAGCGGCATATTCGTCGCGGCGATGATTCGCACGTCAACTTTCACCGGACGCTTTTCGCCGAGCGGCTGGACTTCGCCTTCCTGCAAAAATCGTAAAATCTTCGGCTGCACGTCGAGCGGCAAGTCGCCGATTTCGTCGAGAAATAAAGTTCCGCCGTCCGCCGCGCGAATGATTCCGGGCGAATCGGTGAACGCGCCGGTGAACGCGCCTTTTTTGTAGCCGAACAGATGTCCTTCGGCTAATTCCTTGGGAACGGCGGTGCAGTTGAATGGCACGAAAACCTTGTCTTTGCGGTTGGAAATCGTATGAATCGCGCGTGAAACGAGTTCCTTGCCCGTTCCCGATTCGCCCGTTACCAAAACCGTTACATCCGACGAACGAATTTTATAAACCTCTTCGACTAAGGATGTCATCGCGGGCGAAGAATGAATAAAGCCCGGCATTAAACTGTTGGAAGTGAACGAGTTCGCTTCATGGTCGGGATGGTGAAACTTGTCTTTGTCGCGCAACGCGCAAACGTCCATTCCGAGTTCGACGACGCGCAGCAGCGGCGGCAGCGAGCCGCCGTCATTTAACACCGCGCTCGAATTCGGCGCGATTATCAAAAACGCGGGCGCGGCACTCGGAGCGCGAAGATTGAAAATCTTTAGATTTTTAGTTTTGGCGAAACTGTCCGCTTCATTTTTCTGATGCGCCGTCTGAAGTTTGGCGACCAGTTCCGCGCTCTCGTGCGGCGCGTAGCCGTGCGTGATAAACGGGAAAAAGGTTTTCTGCTCGTTGAGTTCGGCGATGATAATTTTATTTGCCTGACTTTCCTGCTGAAGAATGGCGACGAGTTCGCGGAACAATAATTCACGCGAAGCGGTCGCTTCCGCCAGCCGGAGCATCAAAAGCTGCGAACTCGCACTCGTTACCCTTTTCTTCGGGTTTTCGACGGTTTTCAGTTTTTCGAGCAGTTTTTCCGTTTCGGCGAAAAGCGTCTGAACGCCTAATTTACGAAAGATTTCGTTGGCGGAAATCAGATTTTTGCGGGCGCGTTCGGGCTGACTTTCGCCGACCGTTTTGCCGATCAGACAATGCACCAGAGCCGTGTGATAAACGTCTTCCGCCGTTTCAAAAATCGTCAGACTGCGGCTGAAATGATGAACGGCTAGTTCCTCGTCTTTATCTTTCAGAGCCGTCAGACCGCGAATTCGCTGAATATTTCCCAGCACGAAGAAATCTGATGACGGGTCGGTCGCTTCGATGGCGACGAGTTCCGTTTCGCATTCGGCGGATTTATTTTCTTTGAGATAGATTTCCGCCAGCACGAGTTTCGCCATATTAGCGATTTGACGTTCGTTGATGCTTTGGCAAATCTTGATTGTTTCCCGCGCTTTCTCCTTCGCTTCGCCGAGTTTGCCCTGCAATAAAAAACACCGCGCCAGATTTCGCAGCGATTGAATGACATACCATTCTTTTTTGCGTTCTTCGGCTAAACTGACGCTTCGTTCGAGCAAATCCTGCGCTTCCGGCAGTTCGCCGCGCAAAATTTTCAGTTCGCCTAAAGAATCGAGAATGCCCGCCACGTGAACGTGATTGGCTTCGGTCGCCAGTTCCAGAGCGCGATTGTAAGCGGTTTCGGCTTTATTCCATTCGCCGATCATTACCAGATGCAAACCCAGATTGTTATAGGCGGCGGTCGCCTGAATTTTATGTTCGGTCAGTTCAAAAAATTCAATTGATTTTTCGAGACAACTGATGCCGTCCTGCGGGCGGCGCAGAAACCAATACGCGCCGGAAATATCCGAGTAAATTTTGCCGAGCAGAAACGGCGCGGAACGGTCGCCGATAATCTTGACCGCCAAATCGAAAAACTCCAAAGACTTTTCGCTGCTCCCTTCCTGATGATAAGTGGCGGCGATGCCCTGATAACTTTCCGCCATTCCGCGCCAGTCGCCCTGCTCGCGGAAATAATTCAACGCTTTTTCGGCGTAATCGCGGGAAATCGGGAATTCGTTGAGTTTGCGGTAAACGCGCGAAAACGCGACGTAAATCGCGCCGAAAGTTTCGTTGAAATTCGCCGCTGTCGCTTCTTCCAGAGCGTAATTCAGAAGCGCGACGGCTTTCGGATAATCGTTGGTGTTATTAAAAGAAATGGCGAGCTGCGTGATGACGGAAATCTGTGTTTTCAAACCAATTTCGCTTAAAAGTTGTTCGTCGTCGTATTTTTCAATCGTTTCGAGCGACTCTTTATAACGACCCTGCGTTTCAAAAGTGTAGGCAAGCAGACAGGCGAGCTGCGCCCGATTTTCCGGCGTGTGCGGATGATTTTCCATCGTCGCCACGGCGAGTTTCTGCGCCGCGCCGGAAAAACCTTTGTCTATCTGCCGACGAATTTCTTCTAAAATTTCGGCTAATTTTTCTTCCGAAATGCCGCGCTGCCGCCCCGGACGGACTTCCGCCGGCACTATAAAAGCAGTATTTTTCGGTTTCCCGAAATATTTGACCGAAATTGATTCTTTTTTCATCCCGTAATTGAAAAAGAATATGACTAATACGAGTTGTTTTTCAGCAACTCACCTTCATAATGTAAAAATTTTCCGTTCTTTAAAATTTAACAGATAAAACGGAGCGCGTCTATAAATTTGTTCGCGCGTAATGAATCCGTCTTTTGCGCGAAATCTTATGCGGACTGAGCAGATTAGTCGCTATCACGGTTAAAGTCAGGAAGAATAAAGCGTTCGAGGGTGTGCGAAGCGGGAAATCAAAAAAACTGTGAACCAAAATACCGAAACAACCGGCGATTGCGCCCGTCGCCGCGCCGCGCCCGAAGCGGTCTGACGCTTTGCCGATAATCGGCTGGCTTTTTTTGAAAAGCAGATAAATAACCGCGGCGACACAGGCAAAACCCAAAATTCCCGCGTCCGCCAAAGTCTGCAAATAATCGTTGTGCGCCTGTTCGATGCGAAGAATCCCGTTCCAGGAATCATAATGCGGAAAAATCGTGCCGTAAGAGTCGAGTCCCGCGCCCAAAATCGGATTCTCCAGAAAAATTTGCCACGCGATTTGCCAGAAGTGAAATCTGCCGTTGCTGACCTCGTTCGGATTGCTCAAACCGACGCCGCGCAACAGCGATTCGTCGCCGCCGAGCAGCAGAACCGCGCCGAATAAAACCAAAATTAAAATCAAACCGCCGCCGATATAAATGATATTTCGCTGCCGATTGCTGACGACGGGTTCGGTCGCCGATTCCGGTTCGTCAATCGGTTTTTGCCGCACATTTACCACTACGATAAATCCGACGACGGCTAAAAGACTGATCATTCCGCCGCGCGAATTCGTCAAAACGAGTGCCATTCCCATTATGACAACGGCAATCACCAAAAAAACTCGTTTGTTGCTTCTGGTCGCTTTACCGAATAGCAGTCCGAGTGTCAAGCCCATCGTCATCTCCATAAACGACGCGAAATGATGCCGGTTGATAAACGAGGCGAACGGCACCGCTTGGTCGGAAGTCCGCAAACCGTAAATTGACTCGACACTGGCAAGCTGCTGTAAAATACCGAAAAAAGCCATCAATGAAGCGAAACCGATAATCGTAACGACGATTTTGCGAAGCCGATTTTCATTGCTGATGTAAGTTTGCGCGGCGGCGAAAAAGATGAAATAGATGACGAGTTGGACGATTGCCAACCGCGTTACATATGGCGCGAGCGAAAGAGAATTGGCAGCCGCTACCGAAAGCAAATCCGCCGAAAAATTCAAACTTCGCAGCGGCAAAAGCTGAATCAAACCGATTAAAATCAAAGCTAAAATCGGAATTTGAAGCAAACTTGCATTAAACCGGAATTCCTTTTTTACCAGAGCGTCCACCGTCCAAAAGACTGCCACGAGTCCGGCGAAAAAGGCGTTCAAGCCCAACGCCCAAACATCAACCGACCCGAAGGCGACGGTTGAAACAACCAGCATCGTGCAGAGCAGGACAAAAATAATTTCGCCGATCAACGAGAATTTCTCGTCGGTTAAAGAATCGGATTTTTGGAGAGTCTCGGACATTTTTTATTCAGAAAACGCTGTCAGAACCGCCGGCGGCAGCGAGCGGTTGAACGCGATAAATAGATAAGCATCCAAGCAAAAGTAATGAAGCATTTTGCTTTGTTCAGAGTCCACGCTTGAGCGTGTCTTCCGCCAGCGAAGCGCGGCGAAAACGCAAAGTGCGTTCCGCGTTTGGACTCTGAACTTTTCAAAATACCTTGAAACTTTTGCTTACCTGCTTAGTTGATCGGCAAACTTAAACCGCCCGCTGCCGCCCGCGGTTCTGACTCGGACTTAATCACTCACCTTACGCGAAAAACCAATTTTACCACAGAGACACAGAGCCACAGAGATTGAATAAACTATTTTAAGTATCTGTCGAGAAACAGGTTACAGATTTTGATGACATTTGCTTCCGAGAAAAATTCTTCCGCATTTTTCTCTGCGTCTCCGTGTCTCTGTGGTTTAAATCCTTGCTTATTAACTGTTTAGCCGACGATAAGTTTTACCGCGTAAGGTGAGTTAATCAATACTTTAAATGAAAATCGTCAAACCAAACCTTTCCCGCAATCGGGCAGAGTGATGATTTACAACCTTCGCGCACGAGACGCACGATCACCGCTTCGGTGGCGGCGGCGGTCGTAAATTCCGCGCCCGCGTTCGTCCAATCGGTGCTGTTTAAAATCGGATTGCTGCTTGCCAAAATTTTGCCGTCCGCGGCATCGGCGATTTCCCACCGCAGCGTCGCGGAAGTTTTTAGTTCCGCTTTATAAAAAAATTCCAACGCATATTTTTTCGGCGATTCAACCACCACCGTTTGCGAAACCTGCCGAAAATCCTTGCCGTCGGAAGAATTGAAAATAAATAATAAACTAATGCCGCCGCCGTGTTTCTGCTCGTTGTTCGGACCGATTTGCGGTTGTGCGCCGTCGGCGATTTGCCAATCGAAAACGCTCGCTTTGTCACGCGCCAGAGCAGTTTCAAAGTCGCCGTTGAAAATTTTGCCGGGCGCGAACTTCGCCGCTTCCGGTTTATCGCTGATGCTTTTCTCGATTCGCAGCGCGTCCCGATACTTTTTCGCCGCCAGCACTTCCCCGAAAAGCTGTTCACCTTCCGATTTAAACGTAGTTTTTTTATTTTCGACTGGCAAATCGTTCCAAATTTGCACGGCTTCGACAAAGCGTTTCTTTTTGGCTAAAAATGAGACGAGCGCGAAATTTATATTGACCGAATCGCCGAGATTGCGCCGGACGGCGGCAATGTCGCCGTCAAAAATCTGCCACGCCGTATTTGCCAGCGGCGTTCGGAAAGCCGGGTCGTTTTCCGCCGCTCTCGTCATTTCCGCAAAGCCTTCGGCGGTTTTGCCGTGCCGCAGCAGAGCGTTGCCGAGCGTCCATTGCACCGGCGCGTAATTCGGTGCGAGTGCCAGCGATTTTCTCAGCGTGAGTTCCGCGCCCGCCGCGTCGCCGCTGCGTTCACGGGCTTTGCCGAACGCCAGCCACAACCGATAATCGTGCGGCGCGAGCGCGGCGGCGCGTTCATATTCAACCAGCGATTTCGCCGAATCTTCGGGCGCAAAAGTCTTTTCATTTAACACCGCCAGCGCGTAATGAGTTTGCGGGTCTGCGGGAGCTAAATTAACCGACCATTCGGCAACTTCTTTGTTGGGGGCGAAGGCGGCAATCGTATGGGCGAAGCACCATCTGACGAAAAAGAAAATTATCGTCAAACATAATAAACACGCGGCAATCAGCCAGGCGCGGCGGAAACCCGATTCAATTTTAACGGATTTAATCATTGAGCGTTCGCGGGAAAATTATTCAAAATCTACCGGTTCGATTTTCAGCCAAGCGCGTTTCAGAGAAATATCCGTTTCCTGACAAATTGCCCGGACTTCCCGCAGTCTTTCGGGGGAAACATTTCGCACGGAAAGCAAAATTTCCTGCACCTCATTTTCACGGCAAATCTGCTGCAGCGAACCGTTGCCGCCGTGAACCTTCAAACCGTGAATCACCTTGTCTTTTTTGAGCGGGTCGTCGTCCACAAAACCGATTGGAATGTAGTTCCACGAAGGATTATTTTTCAATTCGCGCAAAATCATCTCGCCGCCGTCGCCCGCGCCGTAAATCAGGACGTTGCGCCCGTCTTCGGAAACCGGCATCGGCAAAAGCTGGCGGAACAGCCGAAAGGCGATGCGGCTCCCCGACAGCGCGAAAAACAAAACCAGCGCGTCAACGATAAAAATCGCCCGTGAAAAATGGTGAAAACGATAAATCAAAAGCAACGCCAACACGCTTAAAATCGAACCGAGAGCGACGGCTTTGAAAAAAGTTACAAAGTCGCGGACGCTCGTATATCGCCAAATTCCGCGATAGACACCGGCGACGAGAAAGGCGGAGAGTTTCAGCACAATCAAAATCGGCAGCGATTTGACGAATAACATCCAATTTTCGCCGTCATCAAACAAGCCGAAGATCAAGATATACGAGCCGTAATAAGCCAGCGTAATCAAAACCACGTCTAAAAAAACTTCAAAAATCCGGCGTTTGTGCGAGAGATTAAAAATAAAACCGAAAACGGCTTTATTTTGCAAAGCCGTTTCCCCTTCCTGCTCCTCATAAACTTTGACTTTTGAAAGATAAACGCCGGTCAGAGTCAGCACGACGACGAAAACCGCGATGATGGCGAGGCTTTCGGTCGGCTTTAAATCGCGGATGTAAAGCGACAGCGCACCGGCGACGAGCGCGAAGCCGTAAAGCATCAAAACCGCGCTGCGTTCCGAAAGTCCGAGTGCCACGAGCC
>JAJAYR010000253.1 GCA_026786155.1 Pyrinomonadaceae bacterium | reverse complement strand
GAAGGCAGTTGGCAGAAGGCAGTTGGCAGAAGGCAGTTGGCAGAAGGCAGTTGGCAGAAGGCAGTTGGCAGTTGGCAGTTGGCAGTTGGCAGTTGGCAATAATGAATCTGTCTGCCTTCTGCCTTCCGCCGCCTGCCTTCTGCCTTCCGCCTTCCGCCTTCTGCCTTCCGCCAACTGCCTTCCGCCGACTGCCGACTTTAAAATGTTCTTCCGACCGTAAAGCGAAATCCGTTGCGTTTGCCGGGCAGAAACAAACCGGGAAGTTCATCGGTAATGCCAATTTTCGCGTTCGGGTTATAAAAATAAATCAGGCGAAACGGGACGTTGACGACCGGAACTTGAACGCGCAGTTCCAAACCGACGCTCGAACGAAAATCGCCGAATTTATTAAACACGGCTTCGTCAACTCTTAATTGCGAATTGGTTTGCGCTTCGCCGCGAATATAAAGCGGCGTGATGAACGCCAAACCCGGATCATTGACGCGAATCAGACCGGCAAGTGTTTCCACAGTCAAAACACGATCACTTAAAAACAACAAACTGCCGACCTGATAACCGTTAGCGGCTTGCGGAAGCTGCGGATTGTTTCGCAAAAGCAGCGAGGTCAATGTTCCCGCGCCGACAAACGTGTCGTCCGGCAGAAAATTACTGTTGATATTTTGCGTCCCGGTTTTACGCAGATTGAAAACCGTTCCGATGTCGGCAAACGCGGCGAGGGAAACCGGACCGAAAATCGGGATGCGGTATTCAAAGTTGCCGAGCAACTGCGTGTCGCCGCCGATTGGCTGAAAAATCCCGGAAATCTGCGCCGGATTAGTGCCGGACGCGCCGGTGAAGGTCGCGGCTTGCAATATGTCATTCAATCTTTCGCCGGTTAGCGGGTTAAACGCCGTCGCCGTGCCGCTGGCGGCGGCGGAAACCGAGACGTTGCGGCTGGTGATAAAGCCGTTATACGGCGCAATCGGACCGAGCGAGCGCGAATCGTAACCGCGAATGTCATATTCGCTGCCGAGAAAATATCTTTCGTAATACGGAACGCCGCCGATGTAGGCGAGCGAATTAGCGTTTCTGATTTTTTCGGTGATGCCGAAACTGCCGACCGTTCCCGCTTGCAGACGGAAACCGAAAACTTCCGCGTTCGGCGAGCGTTTGCGTCTGACCGGAATAAACTGCGTGTAGCTGACGGACGGCTGATAAGTGCGAACGTCGCCGCCCAAACCCGCCAAACCGAGGGACGCGGAAATTGATGTGCCGCGCAAAGTGTCAATGCCGTTCGGCGAAGGCTGGCGCGAGTCGAAAACGAAAGTCGGCGTGATGCGGCTGGTAATGATGTTCGACTGCGCGAAAATCACCGGAATCGCCAGAGCCGCGTTGCCGGAACTGTTGACTTCCGGGTCGGTAATCGTCGTCGCCGAAAGTTGATAACTGACGCCGACGCGCGACAGTCTGGAAAACGCCCGTTTCGGCAGAAATTCCGAAAGCGGCGCGGTCGCAAACAACGAGCCGCCATAAGTATTCTGCGTAAAAAGATTGCTGTTGTCCGTCGTCAAACTGCCGACTTGAGTCTGCAAACTGTTGAGCAAATCCTGATTCTGCGAAAGAGCCGTGCCTTCGCCGAAAAATCGGTAGCGGCTGACGAACAATGAGAATCCGACGGAAATCGGTCGGTCGCGGAAATATGGATTTTGATAGGAAAACTGAAAACTCTGCTGACGATTTCCGATACCGGCTTGAAACGAAAGAACTTCGCCGCGTCCGAGCAGGTTATTGGTCGAGTATTCGAGTCCGAAAAACGAACCGCCGATGCCGGACACGCCGCCGTTAAAAGAGATTTGCTGTCTGCCTTTTTCCTTGACGCTGATGATTAAATCCACGTCGCCCTGCTCTTCGTTGGTGCGAATTTCAGCGTCCTTATCTTTGTCCAACGGGTCGAAATAGCCGGTTTGATTGAGTCGCAGAATCGAAACTTCGAGCGATTGCTGGTTATAAATATCGCCTTCGTTAATGAGAAATTCGCGCCGCAGAACTTTGTCGCGGGTAAAAGTATTGCCCGCAAATTCGAGCCGCCGCAGACGAAACTGTTTGTTTTCTTCAATCGTAATCGTGATGTCCACGATGCCTTCGGCGGCATTCGCCGGATTGTCTTTGAATTCCGGGTCGAATTCGGCGTTATACAAAACGAAACCCTGCGAGCCGTAGACCTTTTTCAAATTTTCATAAACGCCTTCCTGCAAGCGTTTGCCGTCGGCGATTTCACCTTTCTGCAAACCGACGTAGCCCAAAATCTGCGCTTCGGAAAAGATTGAATTGCCTTCGACTTTTAATTCGCCGACGCGGAAAATCTTGCCTTCCGTCACGGGAATAATGATTTTCAAAGTGTCGTCTTTGGAAGAAATAAGCGGCAGCGGCAAAGTTGCTAAAATCGGAATTCCGGTGCGCTTGTTACCTAAACCGACGACTTGCGGTTCGCCGATGCGGGCTTGAAAGTAGCCTTTCGAGAACATATACTGGCGCACGTTTTTTTGTAAATCGTATTGCAGTTTTCGCAGGTCGAGAATATCCGAACCTTTGAAGCGCGTGATAAGTCCGGTTTCTTTGACGAGCAGCAGTTGACCGCGCAGTTCGCCGTCTGAAAATTTCTCGTTGCCTTCAAATTCGATGTCCACGATGCGCGAGCGATTGCCCTGGTCAACGACAAAAGTTATCGCGGTCGAAGTCGCCGAAACTTCTTCTTCACGAACTTCGACGGTCGCGTTCGGAAAACCTTTCGACGCGAGTTGTTCGCGCAAAATACGAATCGCGTTTCGCGCTTTTACCGGGTCATAAACGGCTTCTTTCGAGATGCCGACGCGCCCTTCGCGGAACGCTTTCAAAATATCGGATTCGGGAACGGCTTTCAAACCTTCAAACTGCAAATCGCGGATAATCGGCAATTCGGCAACTTCAAAAATCACGTTCACGCCGCCGCGCACGCCTTCTTCGGTCAGAACGCGCGTTTTGATTTTGTCGAAAAAGTTGAGCGATAAAAGCTCCCGCAAATCGCGTTCAAGCTGCGCCTGACTGTAAACGTCGCCCGGACGGGTTTTGATGTAATAAAGTAAATCTTCATCGCGCAGACGGCGATTGCCCTGAATGTCCACCGATTCGACAAGTTGTTGTTGATTTGTAACCGCTGCCGTCGTCGGATTATTTTTCGCTTTTTCACCGGCGGCTGACGAGGGAGAAATCGAAAGCAGAAAAACCAATGTAAAAAGCCCGAACAAGCGAAAAATGTGCATAAAACCGTCTTCCTTATAATTGCCTGAAAACGCGGCGTTTGCCGTCGAATCCAAAATAAATAATCTCAAAATTTGTAAATTTAAAAAGGTCTTCTCGTTGGGTTGATACGCGGGCTTTGATTCGCCTCTTAAAGTCTAGGTTGCTTGCGGAGCGCGTTTCTTGCCAACAAACTTCCGAATTATACAGATAAAAAAGCAAAAAGGAAAAACAACGAAATTAAAAGACGAAATGTAAAAAAGCGCAAGCCGCAAATTTAATCTGTGACTTTCGCCTTTTTGCCGGTTGTTGATTATGGCGGCGGCGGTGCTGAAATCGTTTTGATATTCGGCAATTCGAGCTATTTGACTTATCGGTTCACTTCAACAAATTCCGATTCCGCCAGCGTTTTCCCGGCTGCGTCAACTGCGACGAACTGCCACTTTAAAGCCTTTGCCGCCGCGAGTTCGCGCACGAAGGACGGCAATTGATATTGTCTGGTCGGCGACGGAATAATCGCGGAAAATACTCTCCGGTCGGCTTCGTCGCGCATTTCGAGCCGGAAAAGTTTCGCGCCTTCGACATCTTTCCAGCGCAAAATTATCGGAAGTTGCGAAGCGTCGAATTCGTCCGCCGTCAAGTTAGTTTTAGTAATTTGCCGAATGCCCGTGCCGCTCGAATTGCCGATGTAATAGCGCAGCGTCGGCATCGGAAAACCGGCGACCGCGCCGGTCGGAATTGTGTCCGCGCCGGTGTTGGAAGCGGAATTCGGCGCGTCCGACGCTTCGACGCGAAACAGCAGCAGATACATTCCTTCAACCGTTTTATCAATCCGCCAATTTTCCGGTCCGGGCAGAACGTATTTCCCGCCCGGCGGCAAATTGACGCTGAAACGATTCAGCAAAGCGTAGCGTTTCTGTGTGCCGCGTTCTTCAACCGGCAAAGCGGCTTCGCTCAACAAATCGCGGCGTTCCGGCAAATCTTCACCCGGTTTGACGAGTTCCCAGCGACCTTTCAAACGCCCCGTTCCCGTATAACGAATTTCCGCCGTAATTTTCGGCAGCTTTTCTGTCGGTTTGATAAACGGCACGACTTTTTCGCCGTTCTGCCAATTCAATTTAACGGCGGTCAGGGAAAACGGAACGCCCGCGCCGTTGCCGCTCAGACGAATCGTAACCGGAACGAATTGGTCTGGATTTCCATTCGTTCCGACAAAATGTTTGACGTAGAAAAACCGCGAATCATTGCCCTGCACCGCTTCAGTATAAGCGCGTCGGGCGACCGTCGGCGTGATGGACATAATATCGGTGTAGCGCGAGCCGTTTAGCCGCGATTGGTCGTAACGCGCGGGCAGAACGCCGAAAACAGTTGTCGTATCGCATCGGAAACCGATGTCCGGCGCGGCAGGGACGATTTCGCCGCACCACGTCGCTTCGGCGGGACGCAAATCAACGACGTTGCCGAAAGTTAAATAAGCGCTCGTCGCGCCCTGCGAATAAGCCGCGATATTGTCGGGCGATACTGTTACTTGCGCGAAAGTTGTGATTGAAAAAGTTAATGTTAAAGCGAAACCGATAAGTAATTTGTTCATAAAATCTCCCTGAAAAAGTGAAAATGAAACCGTTTGACTGTTAAAAAATCGCGGAGCGCGAAACGCGCCGCGTTGAGTGCGGGACACACTCTCGACAGCCAGCGAGGACGCTGGCGTTACGCGCTCCGCGATTTTTTAATAACTCACCTTACGCAGAACTGAATTTTTGTGCTTGTCGCCGTAGGCGACTAACATTATAGCCCAGCGAGAATCGCTCTCGTCAGATG
>JAJAYR010000252.1 GCA_026786155.1 Pyrinomonadaceae bacterium | reverse complement strand
GAATAGATGAGAGATGAAAGATGAGAGATGAGAGATAAAATCTATCAGTTATCATCTTTCATCTCTCATCTATTCCGAATGTAAAATATTGAAAACTCGACTGTTTTAATTTGCACACCCTTCATTTATTTCAAAGTAAAGTCAAAAATTGTCTTAACGGCTAAAATTAAAACTGTTCCCAAAAAGATACGTTTGAGCCAAACATCATTTAATTTCGTTACGGTTGACGCGCCGATGTATGCGCCGATGAACATCGTTACGGCTAAAATCGCGCCTAATTGGTAATCAACTAAACCTTGCCACATAAAAATCAGCGAGGCAATTGACGACGAAAAGACGTTGACGAGTTTAGTGGACGCGACCGATTCGGTGAACGTCATTCCGAAAAACGCGACGAACGTGGCGGTCAGAACGGTTACGTAACCGCCGCTGTAAAGTCCGCCGTAAATTCCTAAAAGAAACGTCAGAACGTAAGTAATGATTAAATAATTGCGCGAAATCGAAGCGGTTTTGGCAATGCCCGCGTTTGGTTTGAAAAAAGTAAAAATCGAAACCACAATCATCGAAACCGAAACGATAATTGGCATTGTCTGGTCGGAAATTAATCCGACCAGACACGCGCCGATTGCCGAGCCGACGACGGTGATTAAAACGAGCGGCGAAACTTTTTGGTAATCAATCGTTTTTTGCCGGACAAACGGAATCGTCGCGCCGATTGCCATAAACGTCAGCCCGAACATATTCGTCGCCACCGCGACCTTCGGCTCGATGCCGAATTGAAACATCACGGGAACGGTAATCAGCGAATTGCTGCCCGTTACCACGCCGACGGCAGTCGTGATAAAAAACAAAATAACCAGTAAAATCAGCGATGAAAGCGGCATTGATTATAATTTTGCGCGACGGTTTCTTTTCAAACCGAGCGTTTCTTCGACTTGGCGCAAACGGCTGATTAGATTTAAAGTCTCCCGTTTATTCGTCGGTTCGCCTTGCGCGACGGCTTCACATTTCGACAGCAAAGTTTCGATTTCGGCGGCGTTCAGATTGGCGCGTTCGGCGATTAACCGCGCCAGATTTTCGTGTGAAATCGTCAGATTATCCGCGCCGACCAACCGCGACACGCGCCGCCGGAAATCCTTGTAGATATTTTCCATCGCCAAATCGAAAGCCTTCGTGCGCCGCTGAAGTTCCGCCATCGCCGCGACGTATTCGAGTTTTGAAAGGCGATTCGGCTCGTTTTCCGGCAGCGGACGCGCGAAACGGCGACTGTTGGTGAATAAAATTACGCCGACCAGCACGGCGAATTGCAGGAAAATCGCCGTCAAAGGCGTTCCCGCAAAATAATCGAGCAGACGATTTTGCCCCGCGCCGAAGCCTTGATGAAATTCGTCAAAGGCGATGATTCCGCCGCCGGAAGCGACGATGTTGATCGCCAACTGCGCGTTATCAACCAGATTGATGCCGCCGTTGGAAACGATATACGGGTCGGACAAAAAAACGATGCGCCCCGCGCCGAAAGGGAAATCAACGAGCAAAGTTTTCCCGTTGTCAGCGAGATGTGCGACGGGCGCGGTCGGCGGCGCGGTCGAATCATTTTGTGCAGATTTGGTTTCAATACTTTGTAATTTCTTTCCTTTTAACCTATTTAGCGCTTCATCGGTTGAAATTGGCGCATCTTTTTTATCAGAATTTTCGTCGCCTTCATTTGCCGTCGAATTGCTCGGAGTTGTCGTAAAATTCGTCGGTGGTTCATCTTTTTCACTATTGGCGAAACGCTCGAAATTTATCGAAGAAGCGAAACGCGACGCTTGCACCGCGTTAACTTTGCTCGTGTAAACGGTCGGCTGTGCCGGTTTTGCCGCCACCGTTTTTTCCGTCATCTGCTTGATGTCCGACGGGTCGGCGAACAGCGGCGGTTCGATTTCAGATTTGACGGCGATTTTCCAATTCGCCGTTGATTTCACCAACTCGGACGGCGGTTCGCGGTCAATCAAAACCAGTTTCCCGCCGAGTGAAACCCAGCGCAGCAGCGATTCGATTTCCGTGTCGGTGAACTCGCGGCGCGTCTTTCCGATGACGACGAAAGTGTCCGGTTTGTTTTCATCGTCAATCGAAAGCGCGGACGGCGATTCCTGCCAGCGCGTAACCGTTCGTCCGGTTTCCGCCAGCAAATCGTAAAACGCGCGAGTGCCGGTCGCGCCCGTGTTATATGTCGAACGGTTCGGATTAAATTCGTTGTCCGGCGTTTTTTCCTGCTTGACGTAAGACGCGGCATTCAGCCCGATTAAAACGATTATCAGGATGATGATTGATAAAAATATGAAAAACTTCTGACGCATAAATTAAGGGATGAGGGATGAGAGATGAAGGATGAATGTCGGAAAAAATTCTTCATTTCATCCCTCATCCCTTATCCTTCCGCACCACCGACCGCCTTTTGGTAACCGTTTCTGAAATTCTCCCAATCCGCTGCTTCCGCTTCGTCAAAGCCATACCAATGACGTTCGTAGTTGACGGTCAACCCGCTCATATTTTGATAAAGTTCGTTTTGACGGCGCACGTCGCGCAGATAATCGCGGTTGGTTTTATTTTGGGAAAGCCCGATGATTTTTTTATCGCTCAA
Source organism: Pyrinomonadaceae bacterium (assembly GCA_026786155.1). GTDB lineage: Bacteria > Acidobacteriota > Blastocatellia > Pyrinomonadales > Pyrinomonadaceae. The sequence goes on along the minus strand of JAJAYR010000252.1, from coordinate 7,289 downwards.
ATCGCACAACAGCGCGATGTAGCCTTGACGAATCGCGCCGCGCAAATTTCCCGCCCGCGCCAGATTTTCGGCTTCGGCGAACAGGTTCTGCGCCGTTTCGTCGGCTGCTAATCGTTCGCCTAAAATGACGCGCTCCTTTTGCTCGCGCTTTTCCCGACCGCGCAATTGTTTGACGAAAAATGGCGCGAAACGATAAATCACGAACCCGATGACACCCAGAATCAAAGCGTAAAGAAGCATCTGCAAAACAAATGAAAACGATTCAAAACCGGCGGACGAAGACGGCGAAACATTCGGGCGCGGAAACATTTTCAGCAGCCATTCCTCAATTTTTCGCTGTATTTTTTGCGACCAGCTTTCGTCTTTGGCGACCGGCTTTTGATATTCTTCGCGCCGCAGAATCTCCGCTAATTTACGTTTGTCTTCGTCTTTGGTGCGCGTTGCCGCCGCCGGATTTTCGAGTTCGTCCAACTTTTCCGTAATTGCTTCGAGCCGTTCGCCGACTTCGGTTAAAACGTCCCAACGCTTATCGTCCGTTTCCGGCGTTTGCTCGAATTTATCGAGTTTTTCCACCAGCCATCGGTTATTCGTTTCGACGGTCGCGCCCTGCCATTCGATTTTTTCGGACGCGGGAATTCGGCGGCGAATCTGCTTTAACAATTCGCGCTCCAACTTGGCGAAATCATCGAAAGTCGAATCTTCGTCGTCGGGATACAGCAGATTTTGAATCAATGTGTTCGACGCTTTAACGTCGGCGCGATATTCCGCGAGAGTTTCGGCGAAAATTGAAACGGGTGAAAACAAAACGAAGCCGAACAGCAATATACTGATGAAGCAAAAAGAATTGATAGAAGAAATGTTAAAAAATAATCGGCGTTCAGCGGCGTTCAGCGGCGATTCTAATTTTGCAGAAATACGCACGTCAGGGTAGTGTTTCACAATTTATGCTGATGGAAAATACCATTCGGAATAGATGATAGATAAAAGATAATAGATGAGAGATTAAACAGATTCTATCTATCAGTTATCATCTTCCATCTATTATCTATTCCGAAGTAAAACTGCCCGGAAAAATTATTCGGCATAAAATTTGAATTTCTGCCTTTATCTAATTTAATCCGAGCGTCGTCATCGAAGAATCTTTTTTGTATTTCGGTGGCTGCTGATTTGCCAGAGCCGGTTGCAGCGGATTGACGAAATTCTGCGGCACGGCGGGAATTTCGCCCAGCCGCCGTGCCGCCAGCAGTTCGATGTCGTAGCCTTCGTGCCGGACGCGCTCGTCAACGTAAAGCAGACATAACCCAATCATCCAAACGGGCATCAGCAAAATAAAACTCGCCTGCCAGACGACTTGTTTGGCGATTTCATACCACGCCGGAAGCGCGTCCGCGTCGAATGAAAAAAGCTGCACGCCTTCCCAATAAGCATACCAACCGAGCGGAATATAAAAAAGCGACAGTGCCGAGTAAGTTGCCGCCGTCGTGAAAAGAAAGAGCGCGGCGAATCGTTTGACGTTGCCGCTCGCCAGCGCGGTGCTTCTGCCGATGGCGGAAAAAACGCCCTGACCTTCGACCATCATCACTTGCTGAACGTAGGCGAACCGCGACGCGACGAGAAAAAACAGCCAGCCCGTCCCGAACAAAATCGCGCCGCCTAATAAAATAGAAACCAGAATAATCAGAAACGGCGAAAAACTCAGCGTGTATGCCGCCGCCGCAACCGCTAAAACAGCGGCTAAAATCCCGAAATAGAAAATCGCCGCGCCGATGAAACCGAGCAGCAGCGCGATAATCATCGAAGCCGTCAGCAAACCGAAGACTCGTTTCCAAACATTGCGGTAAGTTTCACGAAAAGAAAGTGGTTCGCCGAAAAGCAGATGACGAACGAAATTGCGCGATGCGCCGCCCATTACCGACAGCGTGGCGACGGTTTCCGTCAGCCAGATAATCATCGTTCCGAACCAGATGAAAAGATAATAAAAAACCATCTCATCACGATTGCGCGACGCGCCGACGGAGAAAATCTCGCGCCCCAAAAACGTCCAGCCGATGGAAATCAGCGTTCCGACAATAATCGGCGGCGCGGCAATCCAGACGAACGTCCAAAAATTCTGCCGGTAAAATCTGACCGCCCGGTCAATCAAATCGCCCGCACCCAAAGGCGTGAGCGCGAGTTGTGAGTTGGAAGCGTCGGCAGCCATTGAAAAAATTTTAGCACAGAAAGAAAAATACGGCGCGAGTGTTTGAAAATTTGAATGTCGAAAATTTTCAGTCTTCTTTGTTTGTAATTCACCTGACGCGAAATCAGGATTTCCGGGCTTTGCCCGCCGCTGGGCGGAAAGGCTGTGCCTTTCCGCACACATTTCACTAACTTTGTGAGGCTGTGCCTCACCGTTTGCCGTGAAAAGCGAGGCGGAGCCTCTTTATTTCTTGCAAACACGGGCGGCAAGGCACAGCCTTTCCGCACAACAGGCGGCACAGCCGCAAGATTCGGCATTCCGCGCAAGGTGAGTTTTTAATAAAAAACTCCAAATAAAACTCCAAATAAAAAAAAGAGAAGGCATTGATGCCTTCTCTCAAATAGATTCAATTCCAAGATTTGCTTAGAACAAAAATCTCACGCCGAAACGCAGTTGACGGGCAGAGCCGGTATTGTAACCGGGATTTTGGAAGCTGCCGACAAAGTTGCCGAATGAAGCGTCTTCGGTAAATGCGTCAGGCACACCGAAGTTTCTTTCGTTAAAAAGATTGACGGCTTCGCCGCGCAATTCTAACTGCATTCGTTCGGTTATCTTGAATGATTTGAGCATACTCAAATTGACATTATAGAAATTGCTGCCCAAAAAGGTGTTTCTGCCGACATCGCCGTATGGCGTTTTGAAGTATCGAAACGCCTCCAAAGTGCTTAAGTCAACGCCGAGCGCACCTAAACCGGCATCGTTATAAATAAGGCGAGCCATTTGTTGAGCGGCTTGCGCGTTCGCCACTACCACGCCCTGCGAACCGGGCTTCAAAGTGTTATAAACAATGAAGTTTCCGGCGACGGCGCCCGTGCATTCGGGACCGCCGAACAGTTGATTACAAGCGGCTTCATAACCGAAAGCAATCGTGCCGACCGGCGCGGTCGAATTTCCGTTGAACGGACGAAGCGCACCGACACCGCTGAAAAAGCCCGATTCGTATAAAGTGTCTATATTTCCGAGAAATTCGACCGGCGTGTAGGGACGACCCGAACCGAGACGAATGATTCCCGCAAATTGATAGCCGCCGAGCAGTTTTCCGGCGATACCTTTCTGGTCTTTAAAGAACGGCAGTTCATAAATGAAATTCGCCGTAAAATTATGTTTTTGATGGAAAGCCGAAAGTCCGCGCTCACCGACCCGTGTGTCGAACGGATTCTGCGAGTTGGCGACCGATTGACCACCGGCAAAGGTCGAAAAGATCTCCGAGGCATTGTCAATGGTTCGGCTGAACGAATAGTTGGCGTTGAAAATAATATCGCTGAAACGGGTGTCGAACCGCGTTTGCAGTCCGCTGTAAGTCGCCGTCGCGCCGTTGTTGCGAACACGAACCGGACCGAAATTCGGGTCTAATCTGCCGTTGCCGGTTGTTCCGGGACGATTATTAAAGCCTTGTCCCGTGCAGGCATCGGCAGCGGTCGGGGCGGCTGTTCCGACAACATTGCCGTTGGTAAAAGTTCCCGGACTCAAGCCGAGACACTGCGCCTGACGATTCAAAATTTGAATGTTCGGATTGCCGTTCACCGTTTGATACTGCCCGATGATTCTCGAACCGACGAATCTGACTTCGAGAACGCTGTCCTTAAATACTTCCTGTTGAATGCCGACGCTATACTGCATCGTATAGGGATTGTAAAAATTCGGGTCAACGCGGGTTTGATTGAACAAACGCGGGTCGCCGCCCTGCGCTACGCCGTTGATAATCGTCGTCGTTCCCGGTGTCCGGTTAAGCTGTGCGGTCGTACTCGGCAGAAACGGGAAGGTAATCGGACTCGTCTGTCCGGCTGGCGGAATGCCTGGAGTAGCAAAAAATGAACCGGCGGCGGCAAACGGCGCCGCCGTTACCGTATTCAACACGATATTAAAAAAGCTGGGGTCGTAAGCGATGCCGAAACCGGCGCGAATAACCGTTTTGCCGCCTCTGAATCGGTCGCCGAAAAAGCCGAAATCCGGCGAATAGGCGAAACCGACGCGCGGGGCAAAATTGTTTTTGTCCGTTTTTAATTTCTTAGCCGTGCGAAATTCGAGCGGAAACGCCGTGTTGAAAATCGCGGTGCTGGCGTTGGCTTCACGCTCGTTGATTTTTTCGATAATCGGGTTAAACGGCGTTGACGAATACTCGTAGCGCACGCCGAGATTCAAAGTCAGATTCGACCGCACGCGCCAATCGTCCTGCACGAAGAAAAAGTAATCGTTCTGCTTGGTTTCGATGCGCGGATTGCCCAGAGCAAATGTAATGCGTTCGGGGCGAGCGAGCAGTAAATTTTCAAAAGCCGTCGAACCGTTCCTGGTATTTCCGTTAGCTGCATAAAACTGACAGAGCGGACAACTGGCGTTGACGGCGGACGAGTTTGTCCCGATGTTCCTGAATCTGTAAACGCCTAAGAAATTCGGAAGAAAGAAGTTGTTGACTTTCTGCTGTCGAATGTCGAAGCCGGTTTTGACAAAGTGATTGCCGAGCGAAGCGGAAAATGTATTCTGCTGCTGATAAACATCAACCAACCGCGATTGCGGCAGATTATTAGCCGTTCCGAACGCGAGGCTGCTGAAGTTTCCGGCAACGTCGCGCTGTCCGGTAAAAGAGATGCCCGGACCCGGAAGCGTTCCGTCGGGGTCGCCGAATTTAACATCGAGGCGGGAAAAGTTAAATCTGAATTCGTTGGTAAATGTCGAATTGATTAAACGGGTGTAAGTAACGCCCAGATTATTGTTTTTCGAGGGAACGTCAAAGGATGCGCCGGTCAATAAGTTTCCGGCTGCCGCCGTATTGGGAAATTTCGTGTTGTCGTAAATGTAGCGGACGTTGAGAGTGTCCTTGCTTGTAATATTGAAATCTTCTTTGGTAATAAGTTGATACGCGCGAAAATTGTTCGGTGCAACGCGAATCGCTTCGCCGGTCAGCAGCGGAACTAAATTGCCCGCCGGACAAGCTCCTTCAACCGCCGGAACCCGGCACAAAAAAGCACTTCGGGTAAATGCGCCGCCGGGATTGACGAAAGCATCCACCACGCCGTCGCCGTTGGTATCCTGCAAAGCCGGAACAACGTAGAAAGTTCCCGGAACTTTGGCGAATGCCGGACCGCCGCCGACGTTCGTGCTGCCGAGAATCGAAGTCGCGCCCGGCAAGCCGAGTGCTTGCGCGGCGCGAATGCTGTCGGGCGTAAAAGTATAACCGCCGAAACCTAAATTGTTCACATCCTGTTCGCCGTTCTGAATATCGGCTTGAAACGTGGCAAAGAAAAAGGCGCGGTTTTTGACAATCGGACCGCCTAACGCGCCGCCGAACCTGTTGTAGCTAAAAGGATTTTGACCGTTACGATTAGCCAGACCTTTGAGTTGTGAAAACCCGTTGTCGGCTAAAAATCGGTAAGCAGAAGCGTATTGTTTTTCGATATTAGTGCGCGAATTCAAACGGTTATTTTGAATAAACTCGAAGAGCGAGCCGCGAAATTCGTTCGTTCCCGATTTGGTGATGACGTTAATCTGCGCTCCGGCGTTGCGCCCGAATTCCGCCGACGGGTTGTTGGTCGTTACCTGATAATCGCCGATGGCTTCGGCATTGGTAATCGAAAGCGACGGACCGGCAACCGAGTTATCGTTGTTGTCCTGACCGTCGAGTTGGAAGTTGTTGGAACGGCCGCGATTACCGTTGGCGGAAATGCCGACTCCGTTGGAAAAATCGGTGTCGCCGGGAGTTACAACGCCCGGTGTCAAAAGTGCCAGATTATCAATCGAACCGCCGTTATACGGAAGCTGCGTCAATTGTTTTTCCGAATAGGAAGTTGATAACTGGTTCTGCGTCGAATTAATCAGCGGTGCTTCGCCGGTTACGGTAACTTCACCGGATGCGCCCTGCACTCCCAATTCGATGTCGCCGCTGTTTTCGGTGGCTAATCGGATCGCCACGTTTTCGACGATTTTAGTACTGAAGCCGACGGCGGTAACTTCGATTTGATAGCTGTCGCCGGGAAGCAGATTGACGACCCGATACAAACCGTCTTCGTTGGTCGTCGTTTCGCGCACCTGTCCGGTTCCCGTGTTGGTAACTTTAACCGCCGCGCCCGCCACGACTGCGCCGTTCGGGTCGCGGACGATTCCCTGCAAATTTCCGGTGGTTTGTGCCGATACGGACGACACGCCTACCAGGACGCTGAGAACGGCGAAAACGCTGAAAAACGCTTTGCCGAAACGTCTGAAAACTAATTCATACATAAAAAGATTCTCCTTAAAATTGTTTTGGAAGATTTCGGAATAATACCATTCAAACGACGGCAAAGGCAAAAGTTGTTCCGTCTCTTTGGACAAGATAAAATCGCGTGGATAAAAAACTTAGCGATTTCAGACGAGCGATTTGATACATAATTTCGGAGAAAAATCCGATATATTGAAATATCCGCGCAGTTTTGACGGCGGCTTTCGATTCGGATGTTTGGCGCGGCGGACGTTAATTGCTAAAATTTCGAGAGCGATGAATTTTATTATGAATAACGAAAATGAAGTGCGTTTTACGGGAACGGTTGACCACATCGCGGTCAAGTGCGACGATTTGGAAAAAGATGTCGCGGAATATAAACGGTTCGGCTTTACGCTCGAAACGATGTATGAAGATTGGGCGATGATGCGCGATTCACGCGGTTTCGGCATCGCGCTGCTGCCGCCGAACTCGAAACATCCGACGCATTTGGGCTTAAAAGTCGAAACGCTTGTCGAACTCGAAGCTGCCGCCGCGAAAGAAAATCGCCCGATCAAGCCGCACCGCGACGGAACTTCTTCTTTCTACACGAAAGGTGTCGGCGGCAATGCCGTTGAATTGATTTATTATCCTGACGATTACGGGAAATAATTTTCACCACAGAGGCACAGAGATTTAAATTATTTAACGCTTGATTCGGAGAATTGAAAGTAGATTCTATTGACCCAATTTTTCCAAATTCTCTGCGTCTCGGTGTCTCTGTGATGAAAAAAATATGAAAAAACTCTCACGCGAATTTTACACTCGCGCCGACACTCTGCAAATTGCGCGGGGTTTGCTCGGCAAAACGCTCGTCGT
>JAJAYR010000251.1 GCA_026786155.1 Pyrinomonadaceae bacterium | reverse complement strand
GTATTAAATAAGCCATCAACAACCCAATATTCCTTAACTCCGTATTTGCCGTAAAGTTCACGCTTGAAAACCCGGTCGCGTTTTAAGTCTTGTTTGCCGTTAGACAAAATCTCGATTAAAAGTTCCGGCGCGGCGATAAATTTTCCTTCAAATCTTTCGTCTTCGCCCGCCACATTTTTTTTGACGGTTTCGTGCGTGGCAAAAACGAGGTCGGGAATTACGGCATCTTTCGGGCTGAAAATTACGCCGGGCGTAGTAAAAATTTCGCCAATCGGATTTTTTTCCAGATATGACTGAAATTGAAAAATAAAATTAGTAACGGTTCGTTGATGGTCGAGATGCGGCGCACGGGACACGAATAATTTTCCTCCAATCAGTTCGTAGCGATTAGTATCGTCGGGCATAAACTCCAAATCGTCCACCGTGTAACGAATCGGCAGCGGGCGAACTTCGATCAGCGCATTTTGAAGAGTTTCGGTAATCATTTTAAGTCAAGCTATAAGGCTCGTAGCCGCGCAGCGGGTAATCTTTTCGCAGCGCGTGTCCGTCGAAATCGGACGGCAGCAAAATTCGCCGCAAATCGGGATGACCGTCGAAGATTACACCGAACAAATCGTAAGTCTCGCGCTCGTGCCAGTTCGCCGTTTTCCAAACCGTAACGACGGTCGGAACGTGCGCGTCGTCTTCGCTGACTAAAACTTTCAAACGCAGACGATTGTGGTGTTTAGTCGAAAACAGATGATAATTGACTTCAAAACGCGGGTCTTCTTCGGGTCCGCGATCCGCGCCGCACAAATCGGCGAGCATATTAAAATCGTGTTGTGTTTTCAGAACCCAGCAAACATCAACGATTGATTCGCGCGGAACGAATATCGTAACTTCACCGAATGTATCCTTTAAATCCGCTACCCAAGCCGGATTCTCCGCTTTCAGCTTTTCGATGTATCCCAGTAAAACTGTCGTGTCAGCCATATTAATTCGATAAAAAGCGATGTGCCATCTTCTATTTTCACCGCTTGAAAATGTTACGAAGAACGTCTTTTCTCGTGCTTTGAAGCCGTCGTATATGGACGAGTTGAAGCTGTTTTGGAGGCTTCTTCGAGTTTCGTTCCGACCGTAACCGGCAAAGTTCCGGGAACGATTGATTGGCGCGATTCTTCTTCGTAAGTGTCGCGGCGGTCTTTGACCGATTCGTTCATTATCTTTTCCTGAAGCATCATAATGGCGTGAATCAGCATTTCCGGGCGCGGCGGACAGCCCGGAATATAAACATCAACCGGCACGATTTTATCAACGCCTTGGACAATCGCGTAATTGTCGAAAACGCCGCCGCTCGTGGCACACGCGCCCATCGAAATAACCCATTTCGGTTCGGGCATCTGGTCATAAATGCGGCGCAGTGCCGGTGCCATTTTCCGCGAAACCCGACCCGAAACAATCATCACGTCGGCTTGCCGCGGCGAAGCGCGAAAAGTTTCCGCGCCGAAACGCGATAAATCGTTTCGCGCCGAAACGCTGTTCATCATCTCGATAGCGCAGCACGCCAACCCGAACGTAGCCGGCCACATTGATGATTTACGCGCCCAATTGATGACGGCATCGAGTTTGACCGTGATTACGTCCGGTAACGATTCAAATAAATTATTTTCTAAACCCATAACTTTAATTAGTCTGGAGAGTCTGGAGAGTCGTAAGTCAACGAATTCTGACACTCCAGACTCTCTGGACTTTCTTAAGCGGCGCGTTTTAGTGTTTCGATGCGCTGCTTTTTCTTGTTGATCAAGTCTTTGGCTTCGGCGCGAGCTTCGACGCGGGCTTGCACGCCCCAATCGAAGACGCCTTTTTTCCAAACATAAATGTATCCGACGATTAACGTGGCGATAAAAACGAGAATCTCTAACAGCGCGATTGTCCCGAAAGCGATGCCGCTGATTTTTTCTTCCGCCAGCAGAGTTTTAAAGGCGACGGCGAACGGAATCATAAATAAAACTTCGATGTCGAACAGCAGAAAGATGACTGCGACCGCGTAGAATTTTACCGAAAATTTATCACGCGCCGAGCCGACCGGGTCTTTGCCGCATTCATACGGCATCAATTTGACGGCGGTTCGTTTGCGCGGTCCGATAAGCTGCGTAACCAGAATTTGACTCGCCGCAAAACCCATCGCTACGATGAACATCAGCGCAATCGGTGCATAATCGAATAAGTTGTGTTCAGCCATAAATTTTATTAAATTCGATGATAACTTTTCGCGTCGGAAAACAAAAATTTATGATAAATTTTTTTCGCCCGTCAGATTGAGAATTATATCACAAACCAATCGTAAATTAAGCCGGAATGAGAGTCAAGAGTTGAGAGTCGAGAGTCGAGAGTCGAAGAAAAACTGCTGAAATGACCGCTGATTTTCCGAACGAAATTTTATTTATTGACCGCCGTCGAAGCCGTGTGTTAATTTCATAAATAGCTGATAAAGCCTAAAATTTGCCGCTGCATTCCCGCCGAGTTTATTTCTAAAACATTGTGATTACAGGTTTCAACACAGACATCGAATACGAAGGCATGACGTATCACGTTCAGACCGAGGACAAAGGAGTGGCAACGCCGCTCATTTTGACTCTGGTTTATGACGGCGGCACGATTCTGGCGAGCAAGCGTTCGCCTTACGACGATTTGTTAACCGTCGAGTTTAACGAAAAAGCCTTAACCGAACGGCTGAAAAAACAGCACAAACTAATGTGCGGCGCGATTCGGGCGGGCAGAATCGAAGATTTGAAGCGGATGACGATGAAGGAATCGGAATCGCGCAAAAAAGGTTTGATTGCCCAAAAGGAAATTAAAACGGCTGACGAAAAGAAAAATGTCGCCGCTATACCGCCGGAAACCAAACTTGAAGACATTCCGATGCCGACGATTCTCTTAAGCAAGCCGCCGGTATTTGAACAGCCGAAAACGGAAGAACTGACTTTCGGCAACGCGGTTTGGGACGTTCCGTTGGAAATTGTCGAAGAACCGGCGGGCGAGTTTATCGAAAATTTTGAAGAAGAAATGATTTTACCCGCCGAAGCGGTGGAAATCATCAACGATTTGGCGAAAACCGAAACGACCGACGACCGACTTAAAATCGAACTGTTCGGCGATGTCAATTTCAAAGGCGGCGAACGCAAAACAATCAGCTTGCTGGTGTGGCGCGGCAAACGGGAAAACGGTTTGGGCGGAGCGCAGATTTTGGTAAAAGTCGTCGGCGCGACGTTTCGACCGCTTATTTTTCACGCCAAAACCGACAGCAACGGCGTGGCGACGGTGCATTTGCAGGTGCCGTATTTCAAAGCCGGACGCGCCGCCGTGCTGATCAGAGTAACGAGCGAAGGCGAAGAAGCCGAACTGCGGCGCGTTATCGGTCAAGGATAATTCGGAGTTTAATAATGATAATCACGGTCAACGGCGAAACTAAAGAAATTGTCAGAGAAATCAATCTCGGCGAGTTGCTCGAACTGCTTGCGCTGCCTTCCGAAAGAATTGCGATTGAACTGAACCGGGAAGTCGTCCGCAAAAAAGATTGGGCGCACATCACCATCAAAGATGCCGACAAAATTGAAGTCGTTCATTTCGTCGGCGGCGGTTAAATCAATGACGAATTTCAAATTACGAATTACGAATTACGAAATGCGGGCTGAAAATTTTCAGTCCGCATTTTGTTTGGCTAATTTTTTGTTAAGATTGAAGATATAAATTCGTAATTCGTAATTTGAAATTCGTAATTGAAACAATATGTCTGATTTATTCAAACTCGCCGACAAAACTTTTAATTCGCGTTTAATCATCGGCACGGGGAAATATCGCTCGTTCACGGAAATGCAGGACGCGCACACGGCTTCGGGGGCGGAGATGGTAACGGTGGCGGTTAATCGCGTTCCTTTGGACAGAGCGACCGAATCCTTTTTGGATTATCTCAATCCGCAGATGCAGATTCTGCCGAATACGGCGGGCTGTTTCGATGCCGAACACGCGATTAGAACGGCGCGGCTGGCGCGTGAAGCACTCGAAACCGATTGGATAAAACTCGAAGTTATCGGCGACAAAGTTACGCTGCTGCCCGACAACGAACAAACTTTGGAAGCGGCGCGAATTCTCGTCAAAGAAGGTTTTATCGTGCTGCCGTATTTCTCCGACGATTTGATTATGGCGAGAAAACTGCTCGACATCGGCTGTCCGGCGGTGATGCCGCTCGCCGCGCCGATTGGTTCGGGTTTGGGCGTGCAGAATCCGGCGAATTTGAAAATTATGCGCGAACAACTGCCCGACGCGGTGATTATCGTTGATGCCGGTGTCGGCGTTCCGTCGGACGCGGCGATGGCGATGGAACTCGGCGCGGACGCGATTTTGATGAACACGGCAATCGCCGAAGCCAAAAATGCGGCGCAGATGGCGACCGCGATGAAACTCGCCGTGCAAGCCGGACGATTAGGTTATCTGGCAGGCAGAATGCCGAAACGCCTTTACGCCTCGGCATCGAGTCCGATTGAAGGCGCGATTCGATAAAGCGAAAGTAAAAAACTGTGTTGAGATTAAAATTTTCGATTGTTCTGGTATTTGTCGCCGTTTCCGTTTTGGCTTGCATCAAAAGCGAATCGAAACGCAATGAATTCAGCATCGCCGACAGTAAATCCTACGAAGCGTCTTTGTTCCGCCAAAACTGCGCGATTTGCCACGGGCAGGAAGCCAATGGCAAGGAAATGGACGGCAAACTGATTCCGTCTTTGAGATACGGCGACGCGGCGACGAAAACCGAAGAAGAAATTTACCTGCAAATCAAAGAAGGCAAACTGCCGATGCCCGCGTTTAAGAATCAATTGACCGAAGAAGAAATTCGTCGAATGGTAAAGTTTGTGCGGCGCGACTTACAAGGGAAAGAATAATTTTTAACGCTGGAGGCGCAAAGACGCAAAGAAATAAATTTTATTTCTTTGCGTCTTTGCGTTAAAATCTGTTTATGAAAATTTTAGTTTCAGGCGCGAGCGGTCTGGTCGGCACACATTTAATTCCGACGCTTTTGGCGAAGGGAAATCAAATTTATAAACTCGTCCGGCACGCGCCGGACGGCAACGATGAAATCGAGTGGGATACGGAAAACGGTTCGATTGATGAAGAAAAACTCGAAGATTTCGATGCTGTCATCCATTTGGCGGGCGATAACGTCGCTTCGGAAAATTGGTCGGAAGAAAAAAAGCGAAAAATCCGCGACAGCCGCGTTTCGGGAACGCGCATTTTGGTTGACGCGCTGAAACGCCGTATCAATCCGCCGAAACATTTCATTTCCGCGTCGGCAATCGGTTTCTACGGCAATCACGACAGCGAAATTCTCAACGAAGAAAGCGCGGCGGGCAAAGGTTTTCTGCCGGAAGTTTGTCAGGAATGGGAACGCGAGGCGTCGAAGGCGGAAAATTTCGGCGCACGAATCGTTTTACTGCGAATCGGCGTAGTTTTATCGAAAGACGGCGGCGCGTTGGCGAAAATGCTCACGCCGTTTAAGTTCGGTGTCGGCGGCACGGTCGGTTCGGGCAAACAATATCTGAGTTGGATTGCGCTCGACGATTTGATAAAAATAATCAATTTCGCGCTGGAAAACACCGATTTGCGCGGCGCGATTAACGCCGTCGCGCCGAACGCCGTGACCAACGAAGAATTTACGCGCACACTCGGCAAATCTCTCAATCGTCCGACGATTTTGCCGATACCTGAATTCGCCGTCAAACTGCTTTTCGGCGAAATGGGCGAAACTCTGCTTTTGGAGGGCGCGAGAGTTTATCCGCAAAAATTATTGGACGCGAAATTTACGTTTGATTACGCGAATTTAGAACCGGCATTGAAGCACGTTTTGAAATAAAATGTTAATCGGCAGTTAAATTATTTATCAAAAAATTTATTTATCAAAAAATTGAGTTTTCCTTGGCGACCTTTGCGCCTTTGCGTGAAACAATAT
>JAJAYR010000250.1 GCA_026786155.1 Pyrinomonadaceae bacterium | reverse complement strand
CAAAAACGCGCTCGGCAAAAGACCGCCGACGGCAATGGAAATCAGACAGTTTGCTTTGAAATGTTTGGAAAAAGACGAAGAGGTTTTCCGCATTTATTGTTACGATTGTCCGCCTTACGGTGAAAAGCAGACGCACCCGTTAAGCAAAAAGACGATAGATTTTTCCGCCACGCCGACTTTTATCGGGCGCACAAAAATTATCAGCGACTTGAAAATAATGGACAACATCGCTTTTCGTTCGGGCGAATTGTCTTTCGACGGCTGGATAATTTCAAAGCGGGCGACCAAAGATATTTTAAAAACAAACCGCGCGTTCATTGACGACGATTTCACGCCCGACATCAAACAAAAAGGCGTTGATATGAAAATCGGTTTGGATGTCGCGTGGCTGTCGAGCAAATCAATTGTCGAAAGACTCATTTTGGTAACTGCCGACAGCGATTTCGTGCCGCCGATGAAATTTGCCAGACGCGAAGGCGTTCAAGTCGTGCTGGTAACGCTCGGGCATTTGCAAATCAAACGCGAACTTAAAGAACACGCCGACGAACTGCGAACCGTAATTTTTCCATAAAAAACCAAATATGCGTTTTTCCCGTAATCAAATTATCGGTTCGCTTATTCTGCTCGCCGCCCTTTTGATAATCACGCTCGCGCGGATAATTTATCAATAAAATTAATTTAAATTTCGACGTTAATCTCACAAAACTTGAATATATTGGAACACACGGCAGAAAAAACAATCTACGCGATTGCCGGACCGACGGCTTCGGGGAAAACCGAGATCGGAGTCGCGCTCGCCCGGCGGTTGGGAAACGCCGAAATAATCAATTGCGATTCGGTGCAGATTTATCAGGAAATTCAGATTGCGACGGCGAAACCTTCGCTCGAAGAAATGCGCGGCGTTCCGCATCATTTGATTGATTACGTCGCGCCCGAAGTTAAATATACGGCGGCGGATTGGGCAGAGGACGCGGCGCGAAAGATTGAAGAAATCGAACGGCGCGGCAATGTTCCGATTCTCGTCGGCGGCACGGGTTTTTATCTTCGCGCTCTGCGCCAGCCGTTTTTTGAAGGTCCACCGACCGACGAAAATCTGCGCGAAAGATTAATGAAATTGAAGGAAGAAAAAGGCGCGGAATATCTGCACAAAATTTTGCAGAGAGTTGATAAAGTTTCCGCCGCAAAACTTTTCCCGCGTGATTTCGTGCGCGTTTCAAGGGCTTTGGAAGTCTATTTTCAGACGGGAAACGCCATCAGCGCGGTTCAGCCGAATCGTCTTGAGCCGCCCGAATTTGCCCATCGAATCGAGATTTTTGTCTTAAATCCGCCGCGTGATTTGTTGTATCAAAGAATCAACGAACGCGCCACGCGGCATTTTGAAACGGGTTTGGTCGAAGAAGTAGAAAAGTTGCGGGCGAACGGTTTGCGCGACGAGACGAACGCGCTCGGCGCACACGGTTATCGCCGCGTGTGCGAATTTCTGCGCGGCGAACGAACTCTGGAAAGCGCGATTGAACAAACCAAACAGGACGTGCGAAATTACGCCAAACGGCAGATGTCGTGGTTTCGGCGCGAAGCGGGCGTTATCTGGCTCGAAGGTTTTGGCGATGACGAAGCAACACAGGAAAATTTATTTCGATTGGCGAAAATTGCGAGTAATGCGGAAGCCCGCCCGGAAGTAAAAGCGTAAAACCTTACTTCGGGCGGGCTTCCGCATAGTAATAGAAAGTAATAACCGTTTTATAAAATTAAATCGGCTTCAAATGTAAATTGTAAATTGTGTTTATTAAATTGTAGAAATTAACCTTTTTTGTTTCTGCCGAGCTTGCTGACCATCACGGATTTGCACCCGAAACGGATGGCTTCCGAACAACTCGCAACCCAAATATCGAGAATGCGACCTTTGATTGCGCCGCCCGTATCGGCGACCGTATAAATTCCGGTGTATGAACCGGCATTAACCTGAATGCGCGAGCCGAGCGGCAAAACGCGCGGGTCGGCGGCGACAATGCCGCGCCGAACGCCTCCGCCACTCGCCGTTCTGCCTTTCAAACAATACGCCGTCGCTTTGAAAGCCATCGCTTTCAGAGTCGAGGTTTTGTCGGTGTCATCTGTAATATCGGGTAAATCTTCGGCGGGAATTTGAACTTGAAACTGTTCCGGTTGATTTGTTTGATTATCTTGTTGTTGTAAATTCGGCTGCGAATCGGTCGTAACGACGACGGCTTCGACGGTTGGCTGGAAATAGAAGAAAAAACTTCCTATTAACCCAATCGTGCCGAGGAATGTGCTTCCTCCGGCGAGATTTTTTATCATTAAATTTGCTCCTTATTGTTGGTTTGTTTCCTTCCGTCCAAGCCTCCGCAATGAAGCGGCTTCTAAAATTTCTAATTTAATTTTATTTAACTTGGAGGGACGAACGCAGATTGTTCCGCGAAGAGTTTTTCAAAAACAGATTGGAGAATACCATCTTTCGGCGAGTCTTGTCCAGCGCGGCAAAATTCGTTTGCCGCGCGACGCGCCGAACATTCCCGTAACGACTGGATAAATGCGCTTTGATATTAGACTTCGCCCGTCGGATTTCGTATATTTCAAACGACGTATTTAAAAACATTTCTGGAGAAAAATTTATCTATGCAAGAACGTCGGCAAGCCGCACGGCACAACATTTCGTTTCCGATTCGGGTGGCGTGGAAGGACGAACACGGGCGCGAAATCGTGCAGGAAGGATTGACGGAAAACGTCGGACAGCACGGAACTTTAGTTTTCTTGCCGCGTACGCTTCCGGCGGTCGGAAGCCGCGTCAGTCTGACCGTAACGGAAAATGCCGAAGACGAAGTAACCGTCACGGCGCAGGTCATTCGCCTCGAACGCAACGCCGCGCATCCGCAAGCGGCGTTTGAATTGACCGACTCCTTGCGGCTTTGGAAAAAGAAAGTCTGGGAATACGCCGGCGAAATTCTCGCCGCCGAAAAGCCCGAAGAACACGACGAATGGTAGGAATTAGTAGAGAGTGGAGAGTAGAGAGTCGGGAGTCGAGAGTCCATTACTTTCCTCTCGACTCCCGACTCTCCACTCTCCACTCTCCACTCTAAATTATGAAGATTCTGGTTCTCGGCGCGGGACGAATGGGACACGGCGCGGTTTATGATTTGATTTATAATTCGCCGGACGTAGCGGCGGTAACGGTTGCCGATTTCGATTTGACGAAAGCCGCAGCGGTCGCCGCCAAACTCAATAGTCCGAAAATTAAAATTGAACAAATTGACGTTGCCGATTATGGGAAAATCGTCGGTTTGATGCGCGGACACGACGCGGCGATTTCGTGCGTTAATTATTGGCATAACGTCGAACTTTCCAAAGCCGCGATTGAAACAAACACGAATTTCTGCGATTTGGGCGGCAATAATTACGTCGTTGATTCGCAGCTTGCGCTCGACGCGGAAGCGCAAAAAGCCGGAATAAACATTATTCCCGACTGCGGACTCGCGCCCGGAATGGTTTCGGTTTTGGCGATGCACGGCGCAAATCGCTTTGACGCAATTGAGGAAATTCACATTCGCGTCGGCGGTCTGCCGCAGAATCCGCAGCCGCCTTTGAATTATCAACTCGTTTTTTCGGTCGAAGGTTTGATTAACGAATACGTCGAAACGGCGCGGGTCATTCGCGGCGGCGAAATCGCGGAAGTTGATTCGATGACTGAACTCGAAAGTCTTTCGTTTGAAGATTTTCCCGCGCTCGAAGCGTTTCAGACTTCGGGCGGAACTTCGACTTTGCCGGAAACTTTTCTCGGTGTAATTAAAGAACTCGACTACAAAACGATTCGCTACGCCGGACATTGCGAACGATTCAAAACGCTGATTGATTTGGGTTTATGTTCGAGCGATGAAATTGTCGCCGATTATGTCAAAGTCAAACCGCGCAAGGTCTTGGGCGAACTTCTGCAAAGAAATCTGCCCGCCGATGAACCGGATTACGTTTTGATTCGGCTGGAATTTGTCGGCGTAAAAGAAGGCGTAAGAAAACGATTGCGTTATGACATCGTTGATAAATACGACGAAGCGACGAATTTAAGCGCGATGATGCGGACAACGGCGTTTCCGGCATCAATCATCGCGCAGATGGCGGCACGCGGCGAAACAAATATGCGCGGTGCGACTCCGCAGGAAAAAGCGATTGACGCAGGCAAATTTGTCGCGGAACTGGCGCGTCGCAATATAAATATCAACGAATCGGAGATGAACGATTAAAATCTGGCTCTCGAAAAACTCGGAAGTTTCCGTGCGCGAACAAATCATCGCGCAAATCTCAATCGGAATCGTCAGCCGCGATTTGTCGGCGGGCGAGAAACTGCCCAGCACCCGCGAACTCGCCCGCCGTTTTCAAATTCATCCGAACACCGTTTCCGCCGCTTACCGCGAACTCGCCGAACAAAATTTAGTCGAATTCAAAAAAGGCAGCGGCGTTTATGTGCGCGAAAACGGCAGCGGCGTAAATGGCTTCGACGCGCTCGACCAAATTATCAATCGCTTTTTTCAGGAAGCCGCCGCGCATAATTTTTCACCGGACGAAATAAAAGCGCGTTTGCAAAAACGATTCGAGGCAAAATCGCCGACGCATTTTCTCGTCGTCGAATCGGATTCGGAACTGCGAAAAATTTTGATTGAAGAAGTCCGCGCCGCCACCGACCGAACGGTTGATTCCGTTTCGTTTGAAGAATTTGCAAAAAGCGGCGTTGACGACGAAGCGCAAATCGCTTTGATATTTGATAGAATGCCTGACGCGCACCAAATTTTGCCGCCGAACAAAACCTGTATTTTTCTCAAAGCCAACTCCGTCGCCGATTCGATGACGGGCAAGGCGCGTCCGTCGGATGACGATTTAATTGCCGTCGTCTCCGGTTGGAAAAAGTTTTTGGAACTGGCGAAAATGTTTTTGCTCGCCGCCCGCGTCGCGCCGGAAACGCTCGTCGTGCGTTCGGCAAACGAGACTAATTGGCGAAACGGTCTGCAAACGGTTTCGCTGATTATCTGCGATTTGGCGACGGCGAAAGAGTTCCCGAATGACGAAAGAGTTCGCGTTTTTCGGCTGATTGCCGATTCATCTTTAGATAAATTGCGCGAATCAATCGGGTAAATTGAGGTTTCTGATTACCGACGGAACTGCGTTCCATTAAAAACGTCGTTACTTTGCTTTGTATATCAACGCACCTTTTTTCTTGCCTTTGCCAAACAGACCGCCAATGAATGCGCCGCTGATTAAACCCGCAATAGGAAAATACACTAGAGCGGAATAGTTATAATCTCTTTCATCAATTACATCCCTATTCAATGTTCCGGCTGCCGCAGCACCCGCTAAAAACCCGACTCCTGCGCCGATGAGTCTAGCGCGTTTTCCTGATTTTGGCACGGCGAAATAAATTGCTTCGATATTATTCCTGGGTAATACACGATTGCTTCCTTTAACGGATAGTTCTACTTCATTATCATTGACGGTTACTAAAGAACCCTTAATAGTTTTACCGTTAGAGGTCTTGATAAATAAATCAGTTCCCGTTGTGAGTTTTTGCACTGCGCTCCAGTCATTTTGCGAGGTTTGTGCAAATGAAAATGGCATTGCTGTCAAAAATAAAGAAAAGATAAGAAGAACAATTGTAATTTTGATTTTCATACATTCGAGGGTATAAGCAAAATTGCAACTCTAAACAATGATTGTGACACTTTCTTCAACTGTCCCAGTTTGCGACTTTCAGATGCCAGTGAAAACATCGAACAAAAGTTTTGAACGGCTTTCGCAGTTAAAACTTTTAAAGTTCATAATCGGCAATCTGGGTTAAAGCAGGTTGCTATGCCTGTTTCAAACAACAGTAATTCCGGCAATTTGACAATCCTTATATTTGTAACTAAAGTTATTACAGTTATGGCAGCTAACAGCCAATTTGCAATAGCAGTTCACATTTTGACGGTTCTCGCAAAAGCAGGCGAAGGGAACAACGTGAAGTCGGATTATATCGCGGCGAGCGTTAACACGAATCCGGTCGTTATCAGGCGGCTGCTCGGCGATTTGAATCAATCGAAACTGGTCGTTTCGCAAACGGGCGCGAACGGCGGAACACGCCTGGCAAAATGTCCGAAGGAAATAAATATGGCGGACATTCATAAAGCAATTTCGTGCGGGAAGACTTTTGCGCTTCATCGTCAGACGAACGATGATTGCCCAATTGGTAAAAATATCCAGTGCGTTTTGGAAAAATTGCAGGTGGAAATAAATGACGTCGTCGAAGCGAAGCTCGCGCAGTTTTCTTTGCAAAGCGTTTTGGAAGCGGTCGAGGAAGTCGGCTGTAAAAAAGGTAAGGTTTTGAATTAAATTTTTTTGACTCTATTTGTATCAAAAGACGTTACAAAGGTGTTAATCATAATGAGAGAAACAGAAAATATGAAAAGCTACATTGAAAAATCAATGACGTTCGCCGAATATCTAAAGTTAATTGACGATTTATTGGCGGAAGGAAAGACGACGGGCGAAAACCAGTCGGAAGTGATGTTTAATTACGGAAAATTGAATCGCCAGCGAATGAAGCGGCTCGCAAAAACGATTGAGTTAAACGACGCGCTAAAGGAAAAAGCGCAAAACATTCACCGAAAAATGATTTGGCTGATTATCACCGAAGGCTGGTGCGGCGACGCGGCGCAGAATATCCCGACGATTGAAAAAATCGCGGCGGAATCTGAGAACATCGAAACGCGCTACGTTTTGCGCGACGAAAATCTCGAATTGATGGATGCCTATCTGACAAACGATGCGCGTTCGATTCCGAAACTTATCGCGCTCGACGCGGAAACGCTCGAAGAAATCGGCGTTTGGGGACCAAGACCGCAAGCGGCGATGAATTATTTCCACGAATTGCGGAGCGGCGGAATGGAAAAGCCGCCGATAATGGAAAATTTGCAGCGGTGGTATTTGCAGGACAAGGAAAAATCTCTGCAAAGCGAATTTGAACTTTCGCT
>JAJAYR010000249.1 GCA_026786155.1 Pyrinomonadaceae bacterium | reverse complement strand
GCCATTTCCATTCGATAAAGCAGCGGCACGAGCGGCAATTCAATTTCGGTGTAGATTTCTTCCAAACCGTCTTCCTGCAATTTTTTCCGCAGCATTGGCGCGAGTTGAAACGCAAAATCGGCGCGTTCGGCGGCGCGGTATTGCGTTTCCGTCCAGCCTTCCGGGATTTCGGTCGCGGCTTCCTGTCCGAGCGTCTGCGTCGCCAGCAGCGCAACCGCATAACTCGGACGACTCGAATCTAACAAATACGCGGCGAGCATCGTATCGTCTTCGACGGCTTCGGGTTCAATATCCAGAGTTTTCAAAACCGCTAAATTTCGTTTGAAATCGTGCGTCGCTTTCGCCAAAAATCCGTTCGATAAAATATCTTTCAGCGGCGCGACGGCTTCCGCTTTGCCGCCTTCAAAATTCTCCAAATCAACATAAAAAGACGCGCCCGCGCCGGTCGCAATCGCCACGCCGCACGGCTCGGCTTTCTGATACGACGCGGCGGTTTTCGGTGAATTATAATCGTCGGTTTCAAAACTCCAATGTTCGATTTCCCACAGTTTGCGAATTAATTTGTCCAAATCATCGCGGCTGGTGATTTTTTGATAACGACGCTCGGACTGCACCGGAAGCGCGTTTCCGGCATCGTCCAAACCGGCGAACAGCGGTGCGGAATCGGCGAATTCGCGCGTCAGCGAAGTGAATTCAAGTTCCCGAAACAGCGCGTAAGCCAATTGGCGATTCGGCGTTTCGCTTTTGAACGAATCCAAGTCGAGTTCGACCGGAACGCCGATGTGAATCGTGGCGAGTTCGATTGACTGGCGAATAATCGCCTGATTATTCTGCAAACTTTCGCGGTAGGATTTGTGCGTAACTTCAGCGGCGCGTTTCATCGCTTCTTCGGCAGAACCGAATTGCTGAATCAACTTCGTCGCGCCTTTTTCGCCGATGCCCGGCGCACCCGGAATGCCGTCAATCGCATCGCCCATCAAACCGAGCAGGTCAATAATTTGCAGCGGCGACACGCCGAATTTGTTCTGCACCCAAGCCTCTCCGCACCATTCAATCGGCGGCACGGCAACTTTGCGTTTGACGTTCTGCGAATTCTGCCGCATACAAACAATCAGCGGGTCGCGCACCAGTTGGCACATATCTTTGTCGTTGGAAACGATGACCGCCTGCATATTTTGGGCGGCGACTTTGTGCGCCAAAGTTCCGATTAAATCGTCGGCTTCAAAGCCATCCGTTTTTAACATCGGGATATTAAATGCTTCGCAAACTCGTTCGATATAAGGCATTTGCGACTTCAAATCGTCCGGCATAGCGGCGCGGTTCGCTTTGTAATCGGCAAAATTATCGTGGCGAAAAGTCGGCGTTGCCGAATCGAAAATGGCGACGACGTAATCGGGATTTTCGTCTTTGAGCAGTTTCCGCAGCATATTCGTAAAGACGAAAACAGCTTGCGTAACCTGCCCTTTCGAGTTGCGTAGAGGCTCTTGCCGCATTCCCATCGGCGCGAAAAAAGCGCGGAAAATATGCGACATCGTATCAATCAAAAATACTCGTTGCGGTTTTGTTTCGGTCATTTATTTTATGAAAATTCGCGTTTGTTCGATGATATTGAATGTCGAAAACCGTTACAAGTCGGCGGCGGCAAAAGTTGTCGAAAGCGGCGATTAAGTGGATAATTACGCGGACATCGAAATTAAATGAGCCGGTGCGTTTTAGTTGGTTTGAAATTAACCTTTAATCATTCGGAATAGCTGAGAGATGATAGCTGATAACTGATAGATTCAGAGCGCGTGTTTTATCTCTCATCTATTATCTCTCATCTAAAATCTATTCCGAATCGTTTTTGCATTGCATTCACGCTTCAAAATCAATTGGAATTGTGGCAAAAAATTTAACCGCCGAATTATTTAACCGCTTGCTGTTTAAGTTCTCCGCCGACGAACGGGAAGCCGTCGCCGCTTATACGAACTTGCGCGATTCGCTGGTCAGATTTTTTCAGTTAAAAGGCGATGCTTTGCCGGACGCGGCGGCGGATGCCACGCTCGACCGCGTGGCGTTGAAAATCGCCGAAAACGCGCCGATTGAAAATATCACGAAATACAGTTTCGGGGTCGCGCGGCTGATTTTTCTCGAACGCTGGCGGCTTTCGCAAAAAGAATCGAACGCCGTCAAAGATTATTACGCGGAGAAAAATGCTGCGGAAAGCGACGCTGAGATTGACGATTTTAATTTTTTCCGCGAATGCTTCCGAAATTTACCGTCCGCCGACCGGAACTTTTTGCAAAGCTATTTTACCGATGTGCCGTATCAAAAACTAACCGAGTTGCGCCGCCGTCTGACCGCTGAGACGGGCGTTTCCGTCGAGCAGATGCGCGTGAAAATTTTCCGTCTGCGAAAGCGTCTGGAGACTTGCGTCCGCGCCAAACGCGAAAGTAATTAAATTGCCGAATGAAATTTTCACGATGTTTTCGACACTAATTAACAGAGAAGTTTGTAAATGCCGATTATTAACGACCAAAAATTAAAAGCCTACTTTCTCGGCACTCTCGCCGCCGAAGAAACTGCGCGTTTGGAAGAAGAATGTGCCAACGACGCAAAATTGACCGAACAGGCAAACATCGTCGAATCGGAACTCGCCGACGATTTTCTGCGCGGCAATCTCACCGCACCGGAATGCCGCTCGTTTGAAGAAAATTATTTGATAACCGAAGCGCGGCGGGAAAAGCTGCAATTCGCGCAAAATTTATGGAAGGTTACAAATGAAAACCAAACGGCTGATTTACCTGCGCCGTCGTCAATCTGGCAAACTCTGTTCGGCAATCCTCGTCGTTTGGCTTTCGGCGGATTGCTGGCGG
>JAJAYR010000248.1 GCA_026786155.1 Pyrinomonadaceae bacterium | reverse complement strand
TAATCGGCGTGCGTTCCCGTGAAAAAGAAAAGCACGGGAATTTGTTTGGCGTAAAAAGATGAATGGTCGCTCGGTCCAAAACCGTCTTCGTTAAGCTGTAGAATAAATTTCGTAGATGTTTCCGACAAATTTGTCTGAGTATTATTAAAAATTATATTTGCAGAATTTTTAGTGTTTGATTCAACTTCATAAAGTTCATTTTTCACCGTTCTGACTCTTTGAGGGGCAATTTCAAATGCTATTCTAACTGCTTCAGCCAATCTTCCTTTTGGAACAGTTCCGCGTAAGGTTACTTCCGATTCTTTAACACTAACCGCTACGTCGTTAAAACCTTTCTCTTTATATGCTTTTTGAGCAGCATCTTGCAGATTTTCAGAATTGGGTTTTATTTCCGTCTGAAAATTGTTTGAGTTATATTTCTCAGTCAAATTCTTCCACTCGCTCGCCGTGCCGATTCCGCCGACGGTTAATTTCTCGTCTTTGAGCCGTCCGACCATATCCATATTTATCATCGCCACGGTTTTCGCCAGCGGAAACGCCGGATTGTTGACGTAGAACTGCGAACCTAAAAGACCTTCTTCCTCACCGCCGAACGCGATGAAAATTAACGTGCGCTTGTTTTTCTTTTCTTTGGCGAATTGCCGCACCAGTTCGAGCATCGCTGAAACGCCCGAAGCGTTGTCGTCCGCGCCGTGATGAATTTCCGTCGAATTCGCCGCCAAACTTCCTTGTCCGCCTTTGCCCAAATGGTCGTAATGGGCGCCGATGACAATCGCTTCATTTTTCAACGCCGCGTCATTGCCTTCTAAAATTCCGATGACGTTATAGGCATCGGCTTCTTTTTTAACGAGATTAACGCGAAAATCAACCGCCGCACTTGAATTTACCGCCAAACACGAATTGAGCGACTGATTTTTACTCATCGCCGCGATGGTCTCGATTTGTTTCAAGCCCGCTTCGTCGGTGTTGAGAATGTCCGCCGCCGATTTGCGGGAAATTAATAATGTTGGCAAAGCCGCTTCGCCAAGCGTCGCGTCGTATTTTAATTGCGCGAGTTTATCATTTTCCAACTTCGCTTCACGCGAAATTAAAAGCAAACCGACCGCGCCTTTGTCTTTGGCGATTTTCGCTTTGGCGTGCGCGTCGTAACGCGCAAACGCCGAATGCGGACTGTCATTTTCCGCGCTGCCGTCAAACACCACGACGATTTTATTTTTAACGTCCAAGCCTTTGTAATCGTCATATTTCAATTCGTCCGACGCGATGCCGTAACCGGCAAAAACAACCGCCCGCGAATCAATCTGACCGTTCGGCGAAAATCCGACCGGCTTAAACGCCGTTTCTTCAACGAACGTCATTTTCTGCCCGACATTTTTAGAAATGTCCACGCTGAAAGTGTTGCCTCTGTCCGCCATTTCCACGCCGGTAACGAAAGGGAATTCCTGCAAATAATTGCCCTTCGTCTTGCCGTTCGCGGTCGAATTAAAACTAGCTTTGAGTTTGTAATTGGCGAACATATTCGAGATGTAACCCGCCGCGTAAGTCGCGCCCGTCGCGCCCGTGCGTCTGCCTTCGAGTTTGTCCGACGCGAGATATTCGACGTGCGTCCGCAGATTTTTCTCATCCGCGCCGGACTTCTGCGTCTGCGCCTTTTGCGCCGAAACGCTGAAAGCGAATGATAATAGAAGAAGGAAACTTAAAATTTGTCGTTTCATAATTTTCATCGTTAAACTTTTTCAATAACAACAGTCGAGGCGGCGTAGTCAATTTCGAGTTTTGCGCCGAGCATCATTCCCGTGCCGATTAACGCCGAATCGTATTCACCGGCGATGATTCTGACTTCAAATTCTTCGCCGAGCCATTTTACATCGGCGACGAAAAGTTCGGCGAAATGAGATTCGGCTTGGGCGACCGAATTGAATTCCTGTTCGCCGATTGAAGTTAGATTGTTCGCTTCGATAAATTCGCGCGGCAGAAAAAGCGTTCCGTTAACGCCGGTGTCAACCAGACAGTCAATTTTCGCGCCGTTCGCCAATTCGAGCGTGATAATCGGTTCGAGATATTCGTTGACTTTACCTGATTCTTTGAACGCCATAGCCGCTGATTGAATCCGCCGTTTTGTAACCGATTCGGATGAGAAAAAACAATTTATCGGGAAAGGCGTTTCGCGCCCGCAAAAGTGCCTGTGTCCCGTCGGCATCTACGAAATAGTTTTCCGTCTCCGGTTCAATCGCCACGAATTTGCCTTTTTCCGTTGGCTCAAGCCGATTTTTCAGGTTGCTTTCATAAAACGCTTTGGACTTTTCTGCTAATTCGCTCATAAATTTCTCCTTTTCATTCGACCCAATCGGCGATGAAAACATTCGTGTCGCCCGTTTTCGCGGCGTTGCGATTCGAGGCAAAAACGAGTTTTTTGCCGTCGGGCGAGAACATCGGGAAGCCGTCGAAGGTTTCGTTGAACGTGATTCTTTCCAAATTCGTGCCGTCAACATTTATCACGGCTAAATCGAAATTGCGCTTGCGTTCGTCCGTGGCGAAATAGTTCGTGCAGAAAATTATGCGCTTGCCGTCGGGCGTGAAAAACGGCGCGAACGAGGCGGCGTTTAATTTGGTGATTTGGCGTTTGTTCGAGCCGTCGGCGTTCATCGTCCAGATTTCAAACGTCGTCGGCACGATTAGATGTTGCGCGAGCAAATCTTTATAGCGTTTGGTTTCCGCTTCGGTCGTCGGGTGTGAGCCGCGATAAACGATTTGTTTCGAGTCGGGCGAATAAAACGCGCCGCCGTCGTAGCCGATTTCGTTCGTCAGCCGCTTGACGTTTTTGCCGTTCGCGTCCATCGAATAAAGCTCCAAATCGCCGTCGCGTTCGGAAGTGAAAATAATTTTTTTGCCGTCAGGTGAAACCGTCGCTTCCGCGTCGTAGCCTTTTGTCG
>JAJAYR010000247.1 GCA_026786155.1 Pyrinomonadaceae bacterium | reverse complement strand
GAACCGCGCTGTCATCTTCAAATTCAGGCATAGATTTATTTTGCCACAGAGTTCACGGAGAAGACAGGAAGAATTTACAGGGATAACAGGATGAACAGGGATAAAAATAAATGATTTTAATATCCCTGTTCATCCTGTTATCCCTGTAAATTCTTCCTGTCTTAAATCTTATTCACTTCAAAATACGCTTTAATCGCTTTATATTTTCCGGCATTATTGAGAACGTCGAACGCTTCGGCAAAATTTTCCAAGCCGACGATTTTATGCGTCATCATTTTGCCGAGCCAGCCCGCAAACATCGCTTCGCACAACGCTAAATCTTTGACACCCATTTCAAAATGTTCGCGGTTGGCGTTGACCGTGCCGACCATCGCGCGATTGCCGAGGACGAACATTTGATTGATTTTGTCGGACGGAACGGCATCGGTTTTGCGTTCGCCGCCGGTAACGCTGGCTAAAATCAAAATGCCGTTTTCGTTTAAACTCTGCATCGCGTCGAAGATTATCGGCGAAAAGCCGGTGCATTCAAAAATCAAATCGTATTGTCCGTATTTTGCAACTGAATCCACAACCGAACTTTCGGCGGTCGAATCGTAAGTCGCGCCAATTTCTTCTAAAAGTTCGGCGTTAAAATAACCGTTTCGCGCGTCGCGCCCGAAGCCGTGAACTTCGTAGCCGCGCATTCGCAAAGCCATCGCGGTCAAAATCCCGACGCTGCCGATTCCCAAAACCGCCGCCGTTTTCGGCTGCCAGATGTCGAGGCGTTTTTGGATGTCTTCGGCTTGCTTCAAACCTTTTTCGATGATTGAAAGCGGTTCGAGCAGAACCGCGATTTCGGCAATTGCGGGCGGAATCTTAATCAAAAAATCCGCGCTTTCGACGTAGCATTCCGCCATATAACCGTGCAGACGAGAGATTCCGCGTTCCCAATATTCCGCGTCGGTCGTAAAATCCTGCTGACCGATTGTGTCATAAATGCTGTGTCCGAACGGTCGCCGAACGGTCGCCACGACGAAATCGCCCGCTTTTAATTCTTTGACGTTTGCGCCGACTTCCGCGACGCGCCCGAAATTTTCGTGTCCCAAAACGAGAAATTCAAAACCTTCGGGTGCCACGCCGTATTCGCCGTTGTTGATTTCGCGGTCAGTTCCGCACGCGCCGACGCGCAGAACTTCGACCAAAACGCCGCGCCCGTCTTTAATTTCGTCTAACTTCGGTTTGTCCATCTCGACGAGATGAACGCTGTTTTTTTGTTTCGGTATGACTGCGATTGCTTTCATAATTTTTATACTCAAATTCAGTTGGATAAATTTTATTCTACTAAAAAATCAAAAATTATCCCGACATTTACCAACAAAAAAAGGCAATCACTCAAAAACGAATGACTGCCTGATTTTCATATCAAAATAAATTTATCCGACAAAATCAACTTCGACTTGATGCGGGATAATTCCTTTTTCGTAGCCTTCTTTCAGCAAAAGTTTCACGCCTTCCTTGCCGCGTTCGCCGTAATCCAGAGTTAATTCGTTGACCCACATTGCGACGAATCGGTCGGCTAATTCCGGCGGCATATCGCGGGCGAACTGCATCGCGTAGGAAAGCGCGTCTTCGCGGTGGTCGAGCGAGTATTTAATACTGCTCCGCAGACACTTGGAAACTTTCAGCATCAGTTCTTCGCCCAAATCGCGGCGGATGACGTTGCCGCCCATCGGCAGCGGCAAGCCGGTTTTCTCGAACCACCATTCGCCTAAATCCAAAACTTTATTCAAACCCATTTGCTTGTAAAAAAGCTGTCCTTCGTGAATCAGCAGTCCCGCGTCGGCTCTGCCATCTTTTACCGCGTCAATGATTTTATCGAACGGGACAATCGTATATTCAAAATCCTGATTATAAATTCGTAAAGCCAAAAATGCGCTCGTCAATTCGCCCGGAATGGCGATTTTCAACTTCGGAATATCTTCGGGTTTGTGCTGTTCTTTGGAAACTAAAATCGGACCGTATTTGTCGCCGATGCTCGCTCCGTGCGGCAGCAGCGCGTATCTGTCGGCGATGTAGGCGTAGGCGTGAAAGCTGATCGCCGTGACGTCGAACACGCCGTTTTTCGCGTCTTCGTTGAGCGATTGGATGTCCTTTAAGGTGTGTTCAAATTTCAGCCCGTCGGTTTCGAGTTTGTTCGTCGCCAAGCCGTAAAACATAAAGGCATCGTCCGAATCGGGCGAATGCGCGACGGTAATCGTTCTTTTTTCTGTATTTGGATTCATAAAATTTAGACAAATCAGAGTTGCCCGTAGAAAATTTTGGTGTCGTATAAGATGTCTATTCTACCGTTTTCCGCGTGTTCTGCAAAAAGCGATGCGAGGTTTTTCAGCATCGCCGGAAACCGCGGATTTTCCGGCGACGGAACGTAAGAAGCCGACAGCATTCTGCCTTTTAAACCGTCGAAATCAACCGTCTGTTGATTCTGAAAAACTGCTTGTTTAAAATCCGTTGGAAAGAAATTTTGCAAACTTTCCCGCGTGATATTATCGTGGCGAATCGTTTCATAATCCGTGCCATATTCGATTAGAAGCCGTTCGTAATCTGTCAAAAACGCCGTCGTGTCGAGTTGACGTTCGTTCCAAATCAGAGCGACATAACCTTCGTCTCTCAAAACTCGCTTAAATTCCGTCCGCGTTTCTTCCTGCTTGAACCAATGGAACGCCTGCGCCGCGACGACGAAATCCACCGAATCCTCTGCCAGCGTCGTGTTTTCCGAAGTGCCGTTGACCAGCGTCAGATTTGAAAAATCTTTGAGAAATTACGTCGCCGCGTTTCTCATCGCTTCGTTTGGTTCGACGGCGAAAACCGGATTGCCGTTTTCGAGAAAAATTTTCGCCGAAATGCCCGTTCCCGCGCCGATGTCGGCAATCGTCGAAGCGGTTTGCAGATTCATTTCCGTGCGGAACAAACTCAAAATTTCCGGCGGATAAGTCGGACGATACTTAACGTAATTTTCGACGCGATTGGAAAATCTTTCGACGGTGTTTGCCATAAAATCTAATCTCCCGCCAAAAAGACAGTCATTTTCCACTTTCCGTTTATTTTCTCGAAACAGCCGCGATAATCAATCGGACTGCGAACGAAATCGGCGTTGACGAAACCTCTTTTGCCGCCGAGCGTTTCGATTTTCAGCCACGAATAATCGTTCTCCGTTTTCGGTTTTTTAACCGAAGTTTCGTAATCAACTTTGACGATGTTATACGATAACTGCGCCACGACCGCCGATTTCAAATCGGGTTTGGCGCGTAAATTGACGTTGTTGCCGAAAATCATTTCATATTCAAAAACGTCTAAATCCGGCGGAAAAACCGTGAAACTATACGGAGCGCAAAATTGTTTGTTTTTGATTTTGGAATCTTTGACAAAAGTTCCGCCGTTGGTCAAAACTGTCAAAAGCTCGTTCCACAATTTACTGTTCGGCTGGTCGAGTTTCCACAATCTTTTGAAATCCGCGATGCCGCTGTCGCCGCCGAAACTGCCCTGGACATCGCGGTCGAGCGCATCCAGCAGAAATTTAACGTCCCGCTTTTTGACGGCGGCGATGAATTTCTCCCGAAAAGCTAGAAAGAATGCGTCTTTTTTCGCTTCGTCCACCGGCGTAACCTGCCGTTCCTTCTGCGCCGCGACATCGGCGGTAAAAGTCAAAGTTAGAATTATCAAACACCAAATCGGAAACAGTTTTGCCCGCGAATTCATTTTGGTTATGCTCCGTTTATTCGGGCGAAACTTCGTCGCCCGTCCACTGCGATTTTTTGGAATGCGGAATATCGAACTGGTCTAAAATGCGAAAACATAAGTGATTTACCAGGTCGTCAATCGTTTTCGGTTTATGATAAAACGACGGCGAAGCGGGCAGAATTTGCGCCCCGATGCGCGAAAGTTTCAACATATTTTCCAGATGAATCGCGTTAAAAGGCGTTTCGCGCGGCACGATGACGAGTTTTCTTTGTTCTTTCAAACAAACGTCCGCCGCCCGGTGAATCAAATTCGTTCCCGCGCCCGAAGCGATTGCGCCGAGCGTTCCCATCGAACACGGCACGATAATCATTCCCGCTTGTTTGTTTGAGCCGCTCGAAGGTTTTGCGGCGAGATTGTCCAACTGCCAGAAGCGAATCAATTTAGATTTTTCGTCCAAGCCGAGCCAGTCGTTGATTTTTTTCTGATTCAAGTCTTTCAGATTAACGCCCAATTCGACCTGCGCGACGGTCGGCACGACGCTCGACATTATCAAATTTATCGTTTCGACCGCGCCGCTTTCCGCCAATAACTGCAAGGTTCGCTGCGCGTAAATCGTCCCAGATGCGCCCGTTACGGCAACCGTCAATTCCATAAACCAACTCTAGCATTTTTGTAATTTACAAAGCCAACGAGCCGATTATTAGCGGCAATTATTTGAAAGATTACTGAAAACATCTTACATAAAATCGCATTTGCGGAAACTTTGTTTGACTCTTGAAAGGCAAGTGTCTAAAATTCCGATAGTTTTCAAGCCTAATTTTTAACGAATAAAATAATGAGCGAAGCTACTAATCGTGCGGAAAAAATGGTCGGCGTGGAAGTTTCCAAGTTGTGGTTCAAGTCGGTTTGTCTGGATGCGGACGGCAAACTGATTGATGTTTATCGAAACCCGATTGGCGGCGACCAGACTTTATTTTCGCAGCTCATCCAATTTATCAACGAGACGAAAAAACGATTCGGCGATTTCCAAAAAATCGGTGTCGCCGTGCCGGGTTTGGTGCATCACGAAACCAAGCGCGTCGCTTTTTCGACTTTTATTCCCGAACACGAAACGATTGATTTTCACGGCGAAATGGAAGCCGCGACCGCTTTGAAAATCACGATTGAAAACGACGCGAACGCCGCCGCTTACGGCGAATTCGTCGGCGGCGCGGGACGCGGCAGCCGCAATCTGTTTTACGCGACGCTCGGCGCGGGAATCGGCGGCGCGTTGATTTTCGACGGCAAAATCTGGCACGGCGCGAGCGGGTTCGCCGGTGAATTCGGTCATATCGCCATCAATTCCGACGGCGTAAAACTCGAAGATGTCGCTTCCGCCGCCAGCATCGTGCGGCGCACCCGCAGCCGTTTTCATCAGGACGGCACTTCTTCACTCAGCAGTTTGGACGAAGAGGAAATCGGGTTGAAAGACGTGATTAAAGCCGCGCAGGAAGGCGACGATTTTGCGGTTTTGATGTTGGACCGAACCGGAAAATATGTCGGCACGGCACTCGCCGGAGTCATCAACTTACTGAACATCGAAAAGGTCGTCGTCGGCGGCGGAATTATGCAAGCCGAAAATTTGGTTCTCGATTCGATTATCCGGCGGGCGCGGGAACTTTCCTTCGCGCCTTCGTTTGCGGCGACGCAAATCGTCAGCGGCGAACTCGGCGGAAACGCCGCTGCCATCGGTGTCGCGCTGCTTTCGGGCGAATTTTGAAACGCTGAAGGACAGGATTTTCATCTGTTTTATCAGTTAAACTAATTTAGTGAAAACTTGCACAAAGTCCGAAAGAAATTTATCTTTTTAGTTTAGTGGAATGTAGAATTTGCGGATTTTGCAAGATTCTGTAAAATTAAGTCAGTATTTTACATTCGGGTCTTAATAACGAAAGCCAAGTTTTACCGCTCACTTAGATTGGATTAAATCTGGGATGACGGTGAACTATAAATTTTGGATGATGTTGCACAAATTATGCCGATAAGAAAAACGATTTGGAATAGATGAGAGTTGATAGATGATAGTTGATAGATAAAAGGCGGACGAATCTATCAGTTATCATCTATTATCTTTCAGCTATTCCGAAGTCAAATTATCTGACAATCACTCAGCATAAAATTTGAAACTCTACCAAACTTTGATATTTACAGGGAAAATAATGGCACAAGTTTTTCATCATTCAGCGAACAATATCGCCAAAATTACCATCGTGGTGGCAATTGTTTTGGCAGGTATCGGCGGCTTTGTCTTTACGCAAATCGCGCGGTCGAGTTATTTGACCGGACGTTATGTGGAAAAACAACAGCCGGTTCAATTCAGCCATAAACATCACGTCGGCGACGACGGCATTGATTGTCGCTATTGTCATACGGCGGTTGAAACTTCGTCTTCCGCCGGAATTCCGCCGACGCAGACTTGTATGAGTTGCCACACGCAAATCTGGTCGGACAGTCCGTATCTGGAGCCGGTGCGGGCGAGTTACCGCGACAACAAACCGATTGAATGGGAGCGCGTTCACGATTTGCCGGAATACACTTATTTCAATCACAGCATTCACATCGCCAAAGGTGTCGGCTGTTCGACGTGCCACGGGCAAATTGACAATATGCCCGCCGTTTATCAGGAAAATACTTTGCAGATGGAATGGTGTCTGGCGTGTCACCGCGAGCCGGAAAAATTTATCCGTCCGAAAGCGGAGATTTACAATATGGACTGGCGCGACGGCGATTTGACGGCGGAAGAAAGACTTCAGTTAAAAGTTGATTACAAAATCAGAAGCAAGGAAATGATGACCAGTTGTTCGACTTGCCATCGTTAGAAAGATTGCCACAAAAAGGCACAGAAAACGCAAAAAGGAATGAAACCATAGAATCAACACGAATAAAAGTAGATAAAATTTTGTGATTTTTGCGCCTTTTTGTGGCTAATAAATTAAGGAATCAAAACAAAATGCCCAGCAAAGACAGCAAAACAAACTTTGCATTATTGCGAGATAAAATTCTCCAAAAAAGCGGAAAGGAATATTGGCGCAGCGTCGAGGAATTCGCCGACGCGCCGGAGTTTGAAGAGTTCGTCAAACACGAATATCCGCAGCACGCCGAAGAATGGGAAGACGGTTTGAGCCGCCGCAACTTTATCAAAGTGATGGGCGCGTCGCTGGCGTTTGCCGGTTTGACCGGCTGCGTCATTCAGCCCGCCGAAAAAATCGTTCCCTACGTTCGTCAGCCCGAAGAAATTATTCCGGGCAAACCGCTTTTCTACGCGACGGCGATGACGCTCGGCGGCATAGCGACGGGACTTTTGGCGAAATCGAACGAAGGTCGTCCGACAAAAATCGAAGGCAATCCCGAACATCCGCAAAGTCTCGGCGCGACGGACATTTTGGCGCAAGCCTCGCTGCTCGATATGTATGACCCTGACCGTTCGCAGGAAGTTTCGTATCGCGGAATGCCTTCGACGTGGCAGAATTTTATGATGCAGCTTCGCGCGAAGATTGATGAAAATCGCGTGGACGGCGGCGCGGGTGTGCGATTTTTGACGGAAACCGTAACGTCGCCGACTCTAATCGCTCAAATGCGGCAGATTCTGACGGAACTGCCGAACGCGCGTTGGTATCAATACGAGCCGGTCAACAAAGATAATGTCATCGCGGGCGCGAAAATGGCGTTCGGTTCGCCTGCCCAGCCGATCTACAAATTTGAACAGGCGACGCGAATCGTCTCGCTCGACGCGGACATCTTTTCAAACTTTAATGTCCGTTACATCAAAGATTTTAATAAAAGCCGTTTGTATAATCACGAAAAAACGGACATCAATCGTCTTTACGCGGTTGAAACGACGATGACTTTGACGGGCGCGAAATCCGACCATCGTTTGGCGGTCAAGCCGAGTCAGATGCCGGAAATTGCCAAAGCGATGGCGGCGGCAGTCGGCGTGGCGGGCGCGAGTTCGACTTATACGGAAAACGGAAACTGGATTCAGGCGATGGCGCGGGATTTACAGGCGAATCGCGGAAAATCAATTGTTATCGCGGGCGATAATCAACCGCCCATGGTTCACGCGATGGCTCACGCCATCAATCAAACGCTCGGCAACGTCGGCACGACCGTAACTTACATTGAGCCGCTTCAGCCGTTCGCCGACGTTCTGCAAATTGACCAGCTTCGTCAACTCGTTCAGGAAATTGATAATGGCGCGGTAAAAATGCTCGTCATAATGGGCGGTAATCCGGCTTATAACACACCTGCCGACTTAAAGTTAAATTTTAACCGATTCAAGATTGACCCTAACGATAAGAATGATACTGAAGGGCGGAAAGTGCCGTTCCGTGTTCATCTTGGACACTATGTTGATGAAACGGCGGAAATTTGTCATTGGCACGTTTCCGAAAAACATTTTCTCGAAGCGTGGAGCGACACCCGCGCTTTTGACGGCACGGTTTCGATTGTCCAGCCGTTGATTCAGCCGCTTTACGAAAGCCACAGCGTTCACGAACTCGCGCAGCTTTTCTTCCGCGAAAATTACGATAAAAAAGATTTGGATATTGTCAAGGAAAACTGGCAGAAGCAAGGTTTCGCCGCGACTCCGAAAGCGATGACGACGACGACGGCGGGCAATACGGCGCAAAATAATGTTTCGACCGCGCCGCCGAATCAAAACGCGAACGTCGCCGCCACCGGCACGGGAACGACGACCGCCGCGCCGAAAAGTTTCGATGATAATTGGCGCAAAGCGGTTCACGACGGTTTGATTGCGAACACGGCGGCGACGGCGAAAACGGTTTCGGTCAGTGGCGCGTTTATGAATCAGCCGACCGCGCCGGTTGCCGTCGGCGATTTGGAAATTTCCATTCTGCCCGACCCCAGCGTTTATGACGGACGTTTT
>JAJAYR010000246.1 GCA_026786155.1 Pyrinomonadaceae bacterium | reverse complement strand
GTTGAAGATGGCTGCTCTTTTAATTTGTCGTCTTCGAGCGCGGGCATAAACGGGCTGTCATTGTTGATTTGATTGATAAACTCGTCCGCGTAAAGCGGCTTGCCGTTTATCTCGCCGACGGGCGTTTGCCGTTGCGCGAGTAATTGGACTGAAAAGCCCGAAACAAACAGCAGCAGGCATCCCAGAACGGCGATAAACTGCGACAGGCTTTTGATTTTTCGTTTTTCAATGACATTTTGATTGCTCCGTTTTTTAGTTTTCGCCGCACTTACCAAGGAAATTGATTGTCGAGCGGGTCGTTTTTCCAGACTTCGTATTTTTCAAGCTCGGAATAAAATTCCTGACTGCCCGTTGTGATGGTCGTCATCATTTCTTCGGTCTGGCGAATCTGTTTGCCGAACTCCGCCATTTGCTCGATTTTCAAGCCGTATTCTTTGCACTTTTGCTCGATTTGCTTCTTTAATTCATCAAGCCGAAGTTCGAGCGTGGCGATGCGCGAACCGATTGCGCGAAGCTGCGCGAGCATTCCTTCGATTTTGTCTTGCTGGCTGCTGGCTATGTTTCTAAGTTCAGTTACGCGGTCTTGCAGTTCCGCCTGCTCTTTGTAAGCAAGCGCGAGTTCCGCCAGAATCATCTCGCGGTCGTAAAGCATTCGCTCGAACGATGAATCAAGTTTGGCGAGCCGCTCCAAATTTCTAAGGCTGGCATCCGCATTCCTGCCGATGGCGTGTTTCAGATAATCGTCCAAATCGCGCTTGTTCGCATCCATATCGAAAATGCCGTTGCGGTAGCGGCGCGAAATGCTGACTACCGCTTGAATCTCGCTGCGAATCGAGTTTTCGATTTGACGCTTTAGCTCGTAAACGCCTTTAACAATACGCCCGACCGCCGCCCAGCCTTCGACCATTTGTTTGTTTTTGGTGATTTGCTCGTCAACGATGGAAAGAATTCCGCGAAGGCTTGAGACTTGTTCAATCGCCTTTTGATACATAGCGACATACTGCTCGACAGTTTTGATCCAGCGGGCTGCTTCCGCAATTTTCTTTTCGATTTGCAGCGCGTAATTCGTCGCGTCGAACGTCGCAAACTGCGCCCTTGTCGGCTGCGCCGCCGGAAACATCAAAAACGAAAAGAGAACTAGGGCGATGATTAATTGATGAGTGAATTTCAGTTTTTTCATAATTTTTAATTCGTTTGCTTTGCCGCAAAAGCGTGCTGTAGTTCCTCCAAATGTTCCGGCTTGATTTCCGTTAGACCCGCGGCAGTTAAGCCCAAGGGATAAAGGCTTGCCAGCCAAGCAAGAACGAACGCGAAAGGCTGATTCGGCATTAACGTTTCGCACGTCGCGCGAGCGTTTCTTTCATTAGCGTCGGTAGTCGAATTCCAACGCTCAATCGGCGATTGGCTGACGGTCGCCATCTCAACGATTTTGTCGTCGCCCGAACCGATGACCATTACCCACTGCGTATAAATTCCGTAAGGATTGCGAATGCTGCGAACTGCGGTCTGGGTCTCTTTTGACAGGTCGCAATCTCTGACGAGTCGGTCGAAATTGCCGATTTGTTTGCCGACGATTTTCACGCCGGAATTTTTTACGAGGTCAATGCCGATTGGATTCGGCGCGTCTTCCGTACCGCTAAAATGCTCGTAGGCTTGTCCCATAAGTAGCGTCACAACGCCTTCCTTGCGCCCCGTCAAACTTGTGTTGCCGATTAAATCCAAAATCGCCGGAAAATGTTTCGTGATTTCCTTCATCTCGTCACAGACGAAAAGAAACGGCGTGATTTGACCTTTGGAATTTTCCTCGCCGATTTCCTGCATAATCGAGGCGGCGATGCGGTAGCCCATACTTTCGCGCACCGGTTCATCAAGACACGAAAGGGAAGTCAGCTCATAAACGTCGAATGACGAATCTGTGTCGAAATCGGCGTGCGTCGGCGAGTCGAGCCAAACGTCGCCGCGATAAATGTTCAGTTTCAAATAAAGCTCGTTCGCTCTCGTTCGCTCAGTTTCATTCCAACTGTAACTGCCCAGAAGGTCGAGAAAGTGGCTCAAAGTCGGCTGAAATTTCGGTCGCCCCGCGCCGTTTCTGGTATTCGAGATTTTATAAACTTCATCCACGATGAGCTTTGCAATCGAGTAGGTAATCGTGTCGTCTTTCGGCGTTTTGCTGAGATTAAGCAAATCGGTTAAAACGAAAGTGCTTTGTCGTTTCGAGGCGGGCAAGCCGTTTTCGATTCCGGGATAATTCCAGATGTTCAAAGGCTTCGGATCAGTTTCGGCGAAATTGATATGCCGCCCGCCGAACAGTTTGCACATCGGTTTCAATGAATTTTTGTAATCAATCGCCCGCACTTTCACGCGCCCGACGTGCGCGAGAATGTCGGTGATGATTCGCATTCCCAAAACCGACTTGCCTTCGCCGGAAGCGGCAGTGACGATGACAGTCGGAGATTTAATCAAATTTCTATCGAACAAATCGAGTCCGAACATCTGAACGTCGGGCGTGAGAAAAAGGCTGTGCGGTCGCGGACTGCCTTTCCACGCGCCTTCGGTCGGAACGAACGCCGCCAGGCTGCTCGCCGCTTCGCCGAATTCCTGCCCGGTTTCTCTTTGCGATAATTCTCCGGCGAGCAGTCGCGGGTAAATCGCCCGAACGCGCGCCGGTTCTTCGCGCACGGCATCCGCCCCGGGAATTTTTCTGACGGCGGACATCATCCGCTCGCATCGCTCGGACAAAGTTTCGGCTCTTTGGTTCAACTCCGCACGGCTGCGGGCAAGCCCACCGAAAACAATAAAATTAATTCTGGCTTTGCAGATTTTTTCGCGTCCCTTTTCGACTTGGCGGAGAAGTTCGGTCAATTCTTCACGGATAACCTTCGCGTCTTCTTGAAGCGGTTTCAGCCCGAAAAACGTGTTGCCGCTGCCTTCGATGCGTTTGATTTTTTTCTTCAATTCTTTTTTGCTGGCTTCCGTATCGAGCGCGACGAAATCAAGCACAATCGTGTGCGGAAAATTCAAATCGCCCCGACAAGTTAAATAGCGCATCGTGTCGGCGGTGACGAAATTTTGCGGCGGCGTCTTCAAGCTGACGACGCTCGCCAGCGACTGCTCGTGCATTACGAAATCAGTCTCCTGAGCGTTGATATTGCTCGCCGTCAAATAACGCCGGATGTCAACGCATCTGACTTTTTCGGGCAGCACTGGCGCGGTAGAGTTATCGCGCCGGTGCGAGACAAATAATTTTTCAAAAGTTTCCTGCCTGCGTAGAGTTTCGA
The DNA here is from genome assembly GCA_026786155.1 of Pyrinomonadaceae bacterium. Classification (GTDB taxonomy): domain Bacteria; phylum Acidobacteriota; class Blastocatellia; order Pyrinomonadales; family Pyrinomonadaceae. The sequence continues at coordinate 1,810 of JAJAYR010000246.1, read as the reverse complement.
GCCGCAACTCTTTCGGAAAATTCTCTTCAAAGGCGCGAAAATTTTTTTCGGCTGCTTGTTTGCATTTTTCTTCCCGTTCGCGTTCGCGGCGGACGAAATTTTGCGCGAAGGCGTTTTTACTGTTCACCACCGGCGCGGTCAGGAATTGAACGAATCCGCCGCGCTCGATTTCACGGGCGACGCTCGGCAGAAAATTCAAAATTGCCGGATGATCGTGAGCGTCACTCGCCGGAACACGAATCCAGACAGTCGCCGACTGCTCTTTGATCAGCTCGCGCGTAATTGAGTCCTCATAGATTTTTAGATTCGTCGCTTGCAGTAGCGCGGCGTGCGGATGGCTCTCTTTCGCGTTTCTGGAACCGAGATGGCGTCGCAAAACCGCGCCGCCGTCGGGCAGGGAATCGAAGCGGATTTGAATGACCGTTCCCACCGGTTTGTCGAAATTGAGCAGGCTGGCGATTTCGTCTATTCGGTTTTCAGTGAATTCTTCCGATTGGTAAATCGTGTTGGCGAGCGTAATGCGGTAAGCGCGACCGTAGCTGCCGTCCCGATAGCGAAGTAATTCGCCGTCAAAGCCTATTATTTCGCTTTTTCTTAATCGTCCCTGACCATGGCTCAGTTTCCTTTCATCAGAAGCAGGTAGGGCGTTTATTGCAGGCGCGGATTTTTCGTTAGATTTAAATCCGGTAGTTCGCCTTAATTGGGGCAACAGACGAAACGCCGCAACAAGTCCGACACCTAAAGCCGCGCTGCTGGCAATTAAACTCGCCGCCAAAAAGTGCGGCGATAAATTCGTGTAATTTTCGAGCATAAATTTTCTCTTAATTTTTTTAGAAATTGTCCTTACTTACCCAGCCTTCCGTTTCGTATTCATTCCCGATTGGTCGGCGCAAATTTCTCCAGCCGTCTGTTCCTGCGTCGAGCTTGTGAAAGAGCCAGCCTTTCGGTTTGCTGGCTCTTAAAAACGTGAACAGCGATAGACTGACGACGAAAGTAATCGCGCCCAAGGGAACGCCGAGCGGAATGTAATAAAGCCACCAGCCGAAAACGAACGGCAAGATGTAAGCGGCAGCGGTCGGAATCAAGATATATTTCCAGTCGCCCTGATAAACCCCGCAGCGTTTGATTTCGTGGTAAACATTCGGTCTGATTGGTCTCGGTCTCATAAATTACCCGCTTAGAAGTTCGTATCAACCGAAACATTCTGACCTTGCGAGATTGAGTAAATCACCGCGACGATTGTGCCGAAGGCGAAAGCCGCGCCGCCGCCGATGGCGTAGTTGCCCCATTCTTTGCCCCACATTTTGTTCCAGATTGCCGCGCCAATGCCGAGCGCGCCGCCGCAAAATAAGAGAATGGCGAAAAGTTTCAAGCCTTCGCGGATGATGTTGGCGAGATTGCCGGAATTGCCCGAAAAAATCGGACCACCGCCCTGCGCGTACGCCGCTTCGTGAATCAAAAGGTTGAGCAAAATAGCTCCGAAAATCGACGCGGCGGCTCGCGCCGTCAGCCGAATTTTGTTTTTCAAGTTCTTCAAATTTTCTTTTCGAGTCGCCGCCTCAGACAAAGCAAGAACGGCGGATTTCAATCCGTTTTTCATTTCTTTTTCCTCTTTAATTTTTTGATTTCTCGCGCCAACGCTTTTTATTTGGTTGACGTTCTTGAGTAAGAGCAAAGTTTATGCCTTGCCGTAAGTGCTTGAAAATAGAAGTTTTATTTTAGGTCATATCATTTGCGCTTGAGGACGCGCGAGGGCGTTTTGCTTGATCTGCAACGCCAGCCCAATTCCAAATTTCGCTTGAGGAAAAAT
>JAJAYR010000245.1 GCA_026786155.1 Pyrinomonadaceae bacterium | reverse complement strand
GGGCGCGGCTGCATCGCCGACTCATTCGGGCAGATTTAGTTTCCGTTCTATTTCGGAGAAACGCGCGTCGTCACGGAGCGCGTCGAGCAGCGGGTCAATTTTCATTGATAATAAATCAACGCTGTTTAGCGCGGCTTGTTTTTCCAATAATTCAAAAGCCGCGTCTTTTTCGCCGAGTGCCGCGTGGAGAACCGCCAGATTATATGGCGACGCATTTTCGGTTTTTAGTCGCTGCAAAATTTCACGCGCTTGCGTCGTCTGTCCGCTCGCGCCGTAAATCGCGCCGGTTTCCGTCAAACCGCTGTCGCCGAGTTCGTCGGCTTTTTGAATCGCCGCTAACGCCTCGTCGTATCTTTCGAGTTTCATCAACGCCATTGATTTATACGAATAAATTCCGGCATCTTCGGAATCTAAAACGATTGCTTCATCGCACAAATCAACTGCCCGTTCATATTCGCGCCTTCCGATGCGCGTCCACGCGAGAGCCGTCAGAACACTGCTCGATAAAGGATTTAACCGGCGGGCGAATTCCAATTCGTTGAGCGATTCGTCCAATCTGCCCATCGCCGACAGATAAACTTCGCCGAACCAATGATGCGCCAGCGCGTTATTCGGATTGAGTTCGATTGCCCGCCGAAATTCCTTTTCCGCGCCCGCAAAATCGCGGTCATCATCCATTTTTATTTTCGCCAGCGTCGTGTGCGCTTCCGACAAATTATCGTCAATCGCCAACGCCCGTTCGATGGTTTGTTTGGCAAGCGGCTGATAAAAATCCGGTTCTACGCCGAACCAGGTTCCCAAAAGATTTTCCGTGTCGGCGAGCGCGACGTGCGCCAGCGCGTAATTCGGGTCGAGTTCAATCGCTTGTTTGAGCGATTCGACGGCGCGGCGCGTTCCGGCTTCGCTGGTGCGGTCGGGCGCGTATTTGCCTTCAAGATATTTTTGAAAAGCCGCGTTGCTGCGCGTTCCGTAGTCGGTCAGAATTAATTGTTTTTCGCGTCCCGGCGTTGTCTGAAATTTATCGGCGATCACGGTCGTCAGCGCGTCTCTGATTTTTAACAGGTCAGTCGTCGCCGCGCTCAATTTCTCCGCCCACAAAACTTTGCCGTCGCTCAAATCGAGCAATTCGACCGCCACTGAAAGCCGTCCGTTTTCCTTTTCGATTTTCCCGCGCAAAACTGAACCGACGCGCAACTTATTTTTGACTGTTTCTAAACTTTTTTCGCCTTTTAATTTTCTCGCGCTCGCATACGACACGACGCTGAACAAATTCAGACTGCCCAAACTTCGGGTTAAATCTTCCGCCAGACCTTCGCTCAAAAAACTCGCCTGTTCGTCGCCCGCCGCATTTTCAAACGGCAGCACGGCGAGCGACTCAATCGGCTGGCTGACGGGCGCAGGTGTGGCGGCATTTTGCGTCGGTTGCCGAAAGGGAAAGCGTTCGGTGAAATTCGACGCGCCCAAAATCGCTCCGACAATCAGCACGAACGGCAGCACGGCTTTCAAAATCCAATCTTGCGCCAGCCACGCTTGCGGCGGCGCATCTTCGATCAATTTATGCTGAATCGTTTTCGCTTCGGCGATAAAATCCGACGCGGTTTGAAATCGTTTGAGCCGGTCTTTTTCCAGACATTTGACGAGCAGCGCGGAAAAATCTTTTGCTAATTTGATGTTTGAAAAAAGCGTCGGAACTGTATCGCGCAGAATCGCCGCCTGCAAATCCGACGGCGTTTCACCGGTAAAAGGACGTTTTCCGGTGAGCATTTCCGACAACACCACGCCCAAACTCCAAACGTCGGTTCTCTGGTCGAGATGTTGCCCGCGCACCTGTTCGGGCGACATATAAGCGGTCGTGCCGACGATCATTCCGGGAATTGTGTCGAGCGATTCGGCGCGATTAAAGTTTTCGGACGCATCGGTTAATTTCGCCAAACCGAAATCGAGAACTTTTACTAAATTATCTTCCGTCACGATGACGTTTTCCGGTTTGATGTCGCAGTGAGCGATGCCGGATTTATGCGCGGCTTGGAGTGCGGCGGCAATTTGCAGAGCGAAATCAACGGCGCGGGTTTCGTCAATCAGTTTTTCCTTGATATGTTCGCGCAGAGTTCGCCCGCGCACATATTCCATCGCCAGAAAATATCGCCCGTTGTGTTGGCTGAATTCGTAAATATGCGCGATATTCTGATGCGCCACGCCGGAAGCCGCTCGCGCTTCCCTTTGAAAACGCTTGATTGATTCGTTATTGTCGGCAATACTCGACGGCAAAACTTTAACGGCGACGGCTCGCCCAAGCCGCGTATCTTCAGCGAGAAAAACCGCGCCCATTCCGCCGCGCCCCAGCAGTTTTTTCAATTTGTAATCGGCAAAATCTTCTTTTCGCAGCAAATCGAGCGCATCGTTTTCGAGAATTTCCGCGCCCAAAGAAAAAACCGGCTCATTCAAAAAACCATTTTCCGCGCTGTCGCTTTCGATCAGCAGCGAAATCTCGCAGCACAATTTTTCATCGTCTTGGCACAAATCTTCAATAAACTTCCGCCGCTCCGCCACCGGCAAAACGGCGGCGCGATTGAAAAGTTCTTCGATTTGCTGCCAGCGATTTTCTTGCATTTGGGAAATCAGGAAATTTGTCCTTAACTCTTAACGCACGAAAGGAAGGTGAAAGTTATAAAAATTTATGACGGAAGCGCGGACGGCTCAATCACATTCGCGGTTATTTCGGTTTGCAGCCACGCCCGCGCCAATCGCCAATGAAGCGAAACCGTCGGCTCGGCAATGCCTAAAACTTCCGCTGTTTCTTCAATCGTTAAACCGCCGAAGTAGCGCATCTCGACGATACGGCTTTTTAAATTGTCGAATTTTTCCAGCCGTTCCAACGCTTCGTCAAGTGCCAGCAATTCGTTCGATTTTTCCGGCGACATCACCGAAACATCGTTGAGATTTAGTTTCAGTGCGCCGCCGCCGCGTTTGTCCGCCGCGCGGTCGCGGGCGTAATTAAGCAGAATCCGCCGCATCAGATTTGCCGAGATGCCGAAAAACTGCGCCCGGTTTTTCCAATTTATTCGCGTTTGGTCAACCAATTTCAGATAGGCTTCATTGACCAGAGCAGTCGTCTGCAAAGTGTGATTGGCGTTTTCGTGCCGCATATAATTATGCGCGATGCGCCGCAGTTCGACTTCAACTAACGACAAAAGACGTTCGAGTGAAGTTTCGTCGCCGTCCGACCAAGCCGCCAGCAGTTCGGTGATTTGAACATCGTCGTCCATACCTAAGAGAACACGAGAACTTTCGATTTATAAATTGTGAATTTCGCCGCAATTGTAACAGAAGAT
>JAJAYR010000244.1 GCA_026786155.1 Pyrinomonadaceae bacterium | reverse complement strand
GTTTAACGCCGGAAAAAGCGCGGGAACGATTCGGTTTTTTCCTCGAAGCCCTCGAATACGGAACGCCGCCGCACGGCGGTTTCGCCCCCGGAATCGAGCGTTTGACGATGCTTTTACAGGAAACCGAAAACATCCGCGATGTCGTTGCCTTCCCGAAAACCGCGTCGGCGCAGGATTTAATGATGGATTCGCCGGGCAGTGTTGACGTTTCGCAATTGAATGAATTGGGAATAAAAATCGTTGAATAAATCTCGGTCAAGCGTTATTCTTGCTGTAAGGTTTTATGAAAATCGGCTGGAGATTATTGATAGCTTTTTACTTGCCGCTCCATTTTGCGTTCGGGAGTTTCTATATGCTCAGTTGGGTGTTGGATGGAAAATCCGATTGTCGGAACGTCTGCGTTATAACAACGAAATGTGCGAATACCGATGTTTTGATGTGGGCTGACTTATTTGCATATTCCGGCATCGGACTAACTTTGCTTTCGATTGTTCTTCCACTGCTTATTCTGTCCCGAAATAATAAACCGCAGCCGTTGGAACTTTTTAGATAATGTTTTATATCGAAAGAAGCTGTAACCTCTCACAATAACGGAGAAAATAAAGATGTCAGTTCAACTTGAAGTTACAACCGAAAATCTCTTGAACGCCGTCGCGCAAATGCCCGAAGGTGAGTTTAATCGGTTCGTCGAAAAGGCAACAAAATTAAGGCGAAACGGACAATCGAAAAAATCCGTTTCGCCTGCCGAAGCCGATTTGCTGCATCGCATAAATAACATTTTTTCCTCCGAAAAACGTCGAAGATATAATCAACTTTACGCAAAATTTCAAGATGAAAACATAGAGAAAAGCGAATATGAGGAACTGTTGGTGTTGAGCAGCGAGTTTGAAATGTTAAATGTCGAACGCTTGAAATATATCGGCGAACTTGCCGATTTGCGCGGGGAATCTCTCGAACAGGTAATGGATTTTTTTGAAATGAAAATTCCTAACGATGAATAAAAAATCAGTTTCATCGGAAATCCGGCGCGATGTTATCGAGAGAGCGAAAGGTTTCTGCGAGTATTGCCGTTCAAATTCCAGATTCGCCGACAGTCCTTTTGATGTCGAACATATTTTGCCCGAATCAAAGGGCGGCGCGACGATGTTAGAAAATCTTGCGTTGGCTTGTCACGGCTGTAATCTTTCCAAATCAAACAAAATCGAATTTTTGGACGCGATGACCGATAAGATGGTCAGTCTTTTTAACCCGCGAATTGATGTTTGGAGTGAACATTTCGTTTGGACGAGCGACTACTCAGAAGTTGTCGGAATTACCGCTGTCGGACGCGCCACCGTCGAAGCCTTGAATTTGAATCGGGACGGGTTGGTTAATCAAAGAAAAGTGCTGCACAAATACGGAAAACATCCGCCGGACGATTTTTCTTGAACTAAATAAACTGTAAAATCGTAGAAAACCAAAACAATGGCAAAGAAAAAATTCGATACCAATCCGCTGGACCCGACGTTTCCCGATAGAATTCGTGAAGCGGAAACTGCCGCTTTGCCGAAACAGGATCACGAAACGCGCGAATTTGCGCCGCCTTCGATTACCGAAGAGCAGACGCGCCGATTTGAAAATCAGGAGTTTAATAATTACCAATCGCCGTTCAGCGGGCAAAATGTTCCCGCCAATTTCCGAACCGCGAAACTCGGCGAGATAAATGATTCAAAGTCGCGCAAGGTTTCCAAAATCGGTTTGCCGGAAAATATTTTGACCGCGCTGCCGTATATTCCTTTTTATGTCGGACTGATTGCGGGACTGATTGTTTTGCTTTTAGTCCCGAAAAGCGAAACGAAGGCGCGTTTTCACGCCGCGCAAGGGCTGGCGGCGCACATCGGGATTTTTATCGTTACGGCGATTTTGGGCATTGCCGACAACTTCGTGCCGTTTGCGTCTTCGGCAAGCAATATCTTTCAAATCGTTACGATGGTGATGCTCATCATCTTTGCCGTCAAAGCCTTTCAGGGCAAACCGATTCACATCGAAGCGGTGGACGATTTGACCGAATGGCTCGAAGAAAAAATCAAACCGCAGAATTAAAATTTTCGATTAAGAAATCAATTATTCCAGAGTCAGTAATTTTTCAGTCGGTGATAAGTTCCGTGAAAATAAACGAGCGGGTCGCCGTCGCTGACCGTGGCGCGTTCGACTTCGCCGACGAAAATCGTGTGGTCGCCGCTGGCGTGAGCGTTGACGCGGCGGCATTCGAGATTGACTAAAACATCTTTTAAGACGGGAACGCCGTTGGCGTTTTCATCGAATGCGATGCCGTCGAATTTGTCGTCCGCGTGTGAAGCGAAATGGTCGGAATAGTGCTGCTGGTCTTCGCGCAGGATGTTGACGGCGAAAAATTCGTTTTCTTCAAAGGCGTGGTGACTGCCGGTGTGCCGGTCAATGCAAATCAAAATCAGCGGCGGCGCGAGCGATACGGAACAGAATGCGCTGACCGTGATGCCGTGCCGGTGTCCGTGTTTATCGGTGGTCGTAATGACCGTTACGCCGCTGGCAAACCGTCCGAGCGCGTGGCGAAATTCGTCTCTGCTTATCATTCAATATCCTTGTTGAGATTCTACCGTAAAGTTTTCAAAATAACATAACAGGTGAATAAAAGTTTTAAAAGTTCAGAGTTCAAACGCGGAACGCCCTTTGCAAAACCGTCCGCGAAGCGCGGCGGCACGCTCAAGCGTGGACTCTGAACACGGAGCAAATTTTCTTTGACCTGCTTGGTAAGAAAAAAAAGGACAATTCAACGATTGTCGTCTTTTGTCTTAAAAGGTTGGCGCGGGTTAAGATAAACAGATGAAAGAAAGCGATATTGCGGAGATTTTAGAAGCGCACAAGAACGGCGCGATTTCCGCCGAACAAGCCGCCGGACAATTGAAAAATCTGTCTTACGAAGACATCGGCTACGCCAAAGTTGACCACGCCCGCGCCGTGCGGCAAGGTTTTCCCGAAGTGATTTTCGGGCAGGGAAAAACGAAGGAACAAGTCGTCGGGATTTTCGAGAAACTCGCCGCCCGCGTCCCGAATGTTTTGATAACGCGCACGAACGCCGAAGTTTTCGGCGCGATTCGCAACATTTACACCGCCGCCGAATGGCACGAAGCGGCGAATCTGATTCGCCTGCACCGCGATAAAGAAGAATTAGGAATGGGCGAAATCGCCGTCGTAACCGCCGGGACGAGCGATATTCCGGTTGCCGAAGAAGCCGCGCTGGTCGCCGAAACGATGGGCAATCGCGTTACGCGAATCTGGGACGCGGGCGTGGCGGGAATTCACCGCATTTTATCGGAAAGAGAAGTTCTGCAAGCCTCGCGCGTCGTCATCGCGGTCGCCGGAATGGAAGGCGCGTTGCCGTCGGTTGTCGGCGGACTCGTGAAAGTTCCCGTGATTGCCGTGCCGACTTCCATCGGTTACGGCGCGTCGTTCGGCGGCATCGCCGCGTTGTTGGGAATGCTCAATTCGTGCGCGTCGAACGTCAGCGTAGTCAACATTGACAACGGCTTCGGCGCGGGTTTTGTCGCCAGTTTGATAAATCGTCGTCAAGAAGAAATTTCACCACAGAGACGCAGAGACACAGAGAAGAAAAACTTACCGCGAAAAAATATGAAAAGTTGTTGATTTTATTTCGTGCTGTTTCGTGTTTGTTCGTGCTTGAAAACCTCTGTGTCTCTGTGCCTCTGTGGTGAATATTTATTTTTTGTCTCTCATCGTTTCCCAAACTCTCTCGACCGATTCGCTGACTTTCGGTTCGTCACGCAACTTTTTGCCCTGCGCCATCTGCCAGCGTTCAAACCAGGAAATTCCGGCTTTGACGTTCGTGAAATTTTCCAGCGTTTGGTAGGCTTCGTCGGCTTGGGCTTCGTCCATTGAAACGAATTTATAGTCGCGCTTTGCCAAAAATCCGAAGAATTCGTCAGCCGTATCCGCGACCAGACGGCTCGATGTCAAAACTAAAGTTTGAGCGATGTCGCGTCCGAACAAGTCTTGTGAATAGGCTTCGTAATGCGCGGTCATCTTCGTCATATAATCGAGATATTCGGCGCGAATTTTCTTCATCGTGTTGATGTCATTATCCTTTCGCGCCATATCGTAAGCGAATGAATAGAGCCATTCCGAGTTGTCGAAAGTATATTTGACCGACTTTAAGCCGCGGGCGTTCAGCCAGTTTTCAAATTGATTTTTGTCTTCCGTCGTGCGCCCCGTATTCAAAAACGGGTAGCTGAAATACTTGAGCGGCAAATTTTTCTCCGCCAAAATTTTTTTCGTGATTTGTTCGTTTTTTTCCGCGTTGGCGATGTAATCCGCCAGCGGCGTATCGTAAAACCAGATGTGTTTGTAACCGCCGATGCCGATTTCAAATCCGGCATCGCGCCACGTGCGATCGATTTCGGCGCGAACCGGATACAGTTTTTCGCCGTCGGAAATCATCGCGCCCTGCACGAATCCGATTGCCGGAACTTTATTTGATTTTAATTTTTCAATCAGCAGTCGCGCCGTCGCGTCCGCATCCTTCGGCGGGTTTTCCATCCGGTCAACCGGCGGAATCGAGACGAAGCCGACCGCCATTTTTCGATTTTTATTATCACTTAATTTGCTTTGAGCATTGACAGGCGACTGCTGCATCGCCGAAAATAAAGCAAACACGAATGCCGAGATAAGCCCAAAGACCAAACTCGCCGACCAAAGTGAATTTTGGAATTTGCCCGTCCCGGCATTTTTGTTTTTGTTGATAATTCTTTCGATACGTTTCATTAATTTGCCTCCATTGACAGCCGCCACCAAAACAGGCGACGTGGTTTGCTTCGCCGAACGGCGAAATTCCTCTAAGTTTGCCAGCGCATTGGCGTAAATAATGTTTGAATTTTCCGGCATTTTCACCACCGCGTCATCACACGCGCATTCGCGTTCGCGCCGGATGTTGGCGGAAATCCACCACGCCAAAGGATGATAGAAAAATAAAATCTCGATGAAACTCTGGATGAAATTCACCAAATAATCGCGGCGGCGAATGTGAAAGAGTTCGTGCGCGAGAATCGTTTCGAGTTCGCCCGCGTTCATCCACAGAAAAACGCTCGCCGGAACTAAAACGATTGGCTTCAGCCAACCGATAACCATCGGTGTTTCGACGATTTTCGACTGCACGAGTTTCACCGTTTGCTTGATTTTCAGACGCTCGCACAAATCGGCAAATTTCGCTTGCCAATCTTCATTCGGCTCTGAAATTTGGCGTGTTTTATAAATGCGCAGTTGCCAAATTCCGCCTGTCAGACGAAACGCGGAAATCAAAACGCCCAAAATCCAAAAGCCGACCAAAAACGGCGCGAACGCAGAAAAGTTTTGCGCGAAATTCGTTTACAGTTCTTCCACCGAAACGAAAAAAGTTTTTTGATTCGAGTCGGGAGTTTTTATGTTTTGGGACGCAGAAATTTCTTCCGGCTGATAAACTTTCACGTCAAAAACGGCGGTGTTTTTTTCATTGAAACCGGCAACCTTTTGTTTTGTTTCACTTGCGTTATTTGATAACCAAACAAAAGTTAAGCAGGTATGAAGAAGTTTTCAAGCATAATGCAGAAGCCCGCACGAAGTAAGGGCGCAAAAACACACTTACTTCGTGCGTGTTTCTGCATCGGCATTATGCCGGAAAATATATGCTGACCTGCTTAATAATGGCAAAACGAACGCTAAAACGAGTGCGGAAAGCGAAACCGAATAACGTGCGTTCGCCACCGATTTTGGAAAGACGCGCAACGCCAGCCAAAGCCAGAATGCGGCGAAAGCGATTTGCCAGACCGAATGAAGCAGCGTCCAACCGAGATTTTCAATCAACGGCGAACCGGCAAAATTTTCTAAAATCATTTGATTTCTCCCTTTTTTTCGGCTTCCCGAATCATCCGGCGGATTTCCTTCAAATCTTCGGCGGTCGTCGTTTCCGTTTCCAAAACCTGCTGCACTAATTTTAACGCCGAGCCGCCGAAGATTTTTTGCAGAACGTCGCTCAACATCTGTTTGCCCGTTTCGTTACGTTTGATTTTCGCCCGGTAGACGTGCGCCCGGTTTGCCCGGTCGCGCTCGACGAGACCTTTTTCATCCATCAATTGCAGCAACTTTAAAACGGTTGTATAACCCGTCGGTTTTTGCGCGTTGATAACTTCGTGGACTTCGCGGACGGTTGCCGTTTCACGTTCCCAGATGACGGAGAGAATTTCTAATTCGGCTTGGGTTGGTTTGTTTTGCTTTGGCATTTTCTTCTACGAAAGATTTCAATTTCGACTTTATACGAAAAATTTCGTAGTTGTCAAGAAGAACTTTTACCGTCAAGCAAAATATGTGGATGTAAATTGAAAATTGGCGATAAAAGTATTGATTGAGAAATTCGATTATTGCTCTTTTTTATATTTCTCGACGGTGGCTTTCGTTTTTTCGAGAAACTTGCGGTCAAATTCCGAGAGTGCGTTGTTTGCGTCGAGTTGCAGAAGAATGTCTAAAGTTTTTTGAAAATAATTTTTCGCCGCTGTTCGCGCCGTTCGGCTTTTTTCGCCCGTTTCATTCCCGGCGATTTTTTCGTGCGTTTCGGCGATTGATTCATAAGTCAGAGCTAAGTTGCGGGAGACGCGCATATCACCCGCGAAGGTTTGCAAGATGTCTTGATGAATTTTTACGGCTTGCTCGAAATCGGCGAGCGCATCTTGAAACTTTTCTTGTTTGAATTTGGCTTCGCCCAACCGCATCAAATTTGTCGTCAACTCAGTTTTCAGCCCATTGTTTTTCGAGCGGCTTTCAGTAATTTCCTGCAAACCCGCGCGGGCTTTTTCCAGATATAAAACGGCTTCAGCGGATTTTCCCGTGTTGATTGAAGTTTGACCGAGGCGCGAGAAAGACTTTGCCAATTGTTGTTTGGCGCGAATGTTTGCCGCGTCTTGGCGGACAATTTCTTCGATAATTTTCAAGGCTTTCAAAGCGTATTCGTGCGAAAGCGCGTCGTTCACTTCTTCATAAACGCTGCTCGAAAGCCAATACGCCGACCACAGACCGGAGCGAAGGTTGATGTCATTCGGATTGCCCGCGGTTGCCGTTTCAGAAATCTCTATCGCTTTTGCCGATTGCGTTTCGGCTTCCTTTTGCCGTTCTTCCCAAGAAAGCGCAACGGCAAATTGAGTGTAACAATCGCCGAGCAGTTTTAGAATATCCGTATTGTTCGGATTTTGCCGTCGAAGTTTTTCAAGCGAAGCCATCGCATTTTCAAAATACGGGAAAGAATCGGCGTATTTTTTGCTGTTGCTGCGATTTCTTCCGATGTCGTGATTGATTTGCGCGAGGGCGAATTTCAATTCGTTTGATGCGGGTTGTTCGGCAAGCTGTTTTTCATAAATCGGCAAAGCCGCTTCCAGATTTTTCGATTCGGTTTGATAGTCGTTCGTCTGCCCGTAAATTTTGCCCGACACGCGATAATTTTCCGCCAAATTTTTTTGCTGCTGAAAATCGTTCGGATTTTTTTCCAAAAGTTTTAATCGAATTGCCCGCGCCTTTTCATAACTTTCAATCGCCGCGTCAGAATCAATAAAATTCGGGTTGGTCGGATTGCCTTGCAAATCGCCAACTTTTTCGTAAGCCGCCGCGAGTTCCGACTGCAAAGCCGAATCGTCCTGCGATTCGCTTGCTAAACCGTCGAGATATTTCAGCGATTGATTGACCAGCGATTGCCGCGCTTCGGTCGAGCCTGGCAGCCGTTCGATTTTCGGCGCGATGTCGTTAAGCAGCGCGTTTGAAAGTTGGCGAACGTCATTAAAACGACGTTCGGCGCGGTTTCGCTCCTGTCGCGCAACATCCGCCTGCCATAAGGCGATTACCAATCCACCGACGAGCGAAAGCAACACTAAACCGATTGTGCCGACGACAAATTTATTTCGTTTGACAAATTTTTCGGCGCGGTAAGTGAAAGAATCTTTCTGCGCCCGCACGGGCAAACCGTCAAGGTATCTTTGAACGTCTTCGGCAAACTGCGCGACGGAAACGTAACGGCGCGTCGGTTCTTCGCGCTGCGCCATTTGCAAAATGTTTTTCAATTCCGCATTTAATAATTTTTTATTTTCGATTGTTAATTTCCCATTTCCGGTTTCTTCGTTGGTCGGGACATTTGTATTGATTGTTCTTTTTTCGGAATTTTCAATGATTTTCGATTCCCAGCCGCCAGCCGCCAAAAATTTGCCGTCGGAATGCCGCCTGCCGAGCAAAATTTGTTCGAGCAGAACTCCGAGCGAAAAAACGTCGCTCGCCGTCGTGATTTGTTTGCCCGTAATTTGTTCGGGCGAAGCGTATTCGGGCGTAAAAGCGCGATAGCTTGTTTGCGTATGTTCGTCGGCGTGGTCAGCGTCAAGCAATTTAGCAATTCCGAAATCAAGCAGTTTAGGCGCGCCGTCTTTTGTGACCAGAATGTTCGACGGTTTCAAATCCCGATGAACGACGAGATTTTGATGCGCGAAACTGACCGCTTGGCAGGCGTGAAGAAAAAGTTTCAGACGGGCATTGATTGAAAGATTTTCACGCTCACAATAATCGTCAATCCGCAAACCTTCGATATACTCCATTGCCAGAAACGGCTCGCCGTCTTCGCTTACGCCGCCGTCAAGGAGTCGCGCGATATTCGGATGATTTAAGGACGCGAGAATTTGACGTTCTCTGCGGAAACGGCGCTCCAGTTCGTGGTCGGCAAACGAACGGCGCATGATTTTGAGAGCGACGTTTTGGGAAAATTCGCCGTCGCTGCGTTCGGCAAGAAAAACCGCGCCCATTCCGCCGCGCCCGATTTCGCGGATTATTCGGTAATGCCCGAACTGCTTGCCTTCATAGTGCGTCGCGTCAGGTTGAAGAATCGAACCAATGCCGAATTCTTTATCTTCAATTAAATGTTTGGTTGTTTCGTCATAAGCGGCGAGCAGTGATTCTATTTCTTTACGCAGTTCCGCATCATTGACGCAAACTTTTGACAAGAAAATTCCACGCCGTTCTTTTGGTTCTTCTAAAACTTCGGCGAATACGCTTTTGATTTTTTCCCAATTCTCGATTTTCATTTGAATTTTATTGATTTTTTAATCTCAATCAATAGAGCGGAAAAAGTTTATGAAATCGCTCATTCCGGTTGGAAAAAAATTGTCGGGGAATTTGAGAAGCGGTTAATTGCGCGTCAATTCGCGTTGAAACCAAGCCTTGGCAAACGTCCATTCGCGCCGCACGGTCGTTTCGGAAACATTTAAAACGTGCGCCGTTTCCTCGATTGACAGACCG
>JAJAYR010000243.1 GCA_026786155.1 Pyrinomonadaceae bacterium | reverse complement strand
ATTATGCGTTCAGCGTCGGCGTTCTGCATCACACGCCCGACCCGCCAAAGGCTTTTGTTTCACTCGCCTCAAAAGTGAAAAAAGGCGGCGCGATTTCGGCGTGGATTTACGGCGCGGAAAACAACGAATGGATAACGAGTTACGTCAATCCGGTGCGCGAAAAATTTACATCGAAAATCGGGCAGCCGACGCTTTATCAACTGTCAAAACTGCCGACTCTCGGCGTTTATCTCGCGTCGAAACTGCTTTACAAACCGTTAAACAAAACTTCCAAACCGCTCGCCGGAAAACTTTTCTACAACGATTATCTCAATCATCTCGGCACGTTCGGCTGGCGCGAACAGCACAATATCGTTTTTGATCATCTGGTCGCGCCGACGGCTTTTTATATTACGCGCGAAGATTTTGAAAATTGGTGGCAAGCAATCGGCGCGAATGATGTCGAAATAATCTGGCACAACCGCAATTCGTGGTGCGGTTTCGGCAGAATTAATAAATAATCGTCTTTGGTCAGCGTCGGCACAAAACGCCCGCCGCTGCTTTGCGCCGATACATTGAGCCGAATTTCTTCGGTATAAATCTGAATCGGATTTTCGGGCGGCGACGGCTGCGGAGTCGGGTCTTGAGCCAAAGCAGGCGAGATAATAAATAACATTATTCCGACGGCAACCAGCCATTTTTCAAAATCTGTTTTCATAAAATTCCTTGACAGATTATTTTAGATTTAAAGTTTAAAAACGGAAACCGAAACCGATGCTGAACTGAAAATCATAGCGCGTAAAACCTGGATTAAATTCTCTAATCTGAAGTCAGACAAAATTCAGGGTTCAGTTAAAATTCAATCCGCAAGCCAAAAATCGGTAAGCGTTGATTTTCGCTTAAAAACTGCGGAGTTGGCTGATAAAATTCGTAATTCGGCTGCACGACGCTGTTGTGATTGGTGATATTGAAGTAGTCAATATACGGCGCGAAAGACCATTTTTTGAAGCCGAAACGCTTTTCCGCCCGCCCGTCCAGACTCGCAAAGTTCGATAAGCGCAGCGCATTGATGTCTGACTCTTGCGCGACGCGCTGAAGATAGACGAACGAATTCGGGAAAATTTCAAGCGGCGTTCGGCGCGTGAAAGGCAAACCGCTGGCAATGCGGTATTTAGCCGCGACGCTGAAGCCGTAAAATCGTGTGATGCCGATTAAAGTCAGTTGATGCGGACGCTCGAAATCCGACGGAAATTCGATGCCGTTTTCCGTAAATTTCCGGCGCGAATGAGTAAAACTATACGAAGCCTGACCGGAGAAAAATCCGGTCAGAGCCTTTTGCACCGAGATTTCAAAACCTTTCGCCGTCCCGCTGCCCGTGTTGAAATGATTTCCGTTCAAAGAAAAATTTTGTGTCGGAAGCAAAGGCTGCACGATTAAATTTTCGTAGTTTTTTTGATACGCCTCGACGCGAACGCGCCAATCTTCCCGTGCTAACCATTCGATGCCGCCGATAAAATGCGTCGCGGTTGGCGTTTTCAAATGGCGATTGTTCGGCGTGAGCGAAAGCACGAATAAACTTGGCGGTTGGCGATAAACGCCGGTCGCAAAAGTAAAAGCGATTTTCGATGTCGCGTTAAATCTCGCTGAAAATCGCGGACTCGCCAGAGTTTCCTGGGTGATTCCGTAACGGTCAAGGCGAATTCCGGGCGTAACGGAAAATCGCGGCGTGATGCGCCAGGTCGCTTGCGCGTAGGCGTAGGCGGAAGTTTTTGGGTCGAGATTTAAACGATTCGTGCGCGGCGCACGGTTAAATTCTTCTTCCAAAGGACTGTAAAATCGTCCTGAATTTTCAAACGTCGAATAATCGGCTTGGTCAAAATAAACGCCGCCGCCGAAAGCGATTTGCAAACTTCTCGAAACGGCGGAAGTCGCTTCTTCCTTGATGCCAATGTTTGAATCGCGCAAATCACGCGAGCGTTGCAAAAGATTCGTGAACGGCAGAAAAAAAGTGCCGTCGTTGTGTGCGCCCGTCGCCCAAACGGTCGTTTGCGCCAGAGTTTTCGTGCCGAATGTTGAACTCAAAGTTGCGCCTGCAACCAGACGGCGCGAAGTCCGCTTTAATCTGAATCTGTCCGTCCGGCGGTCAATGTTAGACGCTTGTTCGTCGGTCTGTTTAAAATCTTCAAAGAAATTCAAAACCGAAACGGAAAGTTTATGACGCGACGTGAAATCAAAAATGAATTTATTGGTAAAATCAAACGTGCGCGGATAGCCGATAATGCCTTGCTCGGCAATTCCGGCAACGTCCAAAGCGACATCAATATAACTGCGCCGCGCCGAAAAAAGCCAACTGCCGCGCTTGCCGAACGGCACGTCAACGCTGCCGCCCGCCGTTCCCGAATCGGCGAAAATCACCGCTTGAATTTTCTTGCGATTGGCTTCGCGCAAAGAAATATCGAGCGCGGACGACATCTTATCGCCGTAGCGAACGCCGAAACCGCCCGCCGAAAATTCCGCCCGTTCAAAAATATCGGGAGCAAGAATCGCCGCCCGTCCGCCGCGCGTCCCGTCGTATTTGTCGGTAAAATATGTAAAATCCTGAACCGGAATGTTGTCAATAAACGTCAGATTTTCTTCCGCCGAACCGCCGCGCACGATTAAATCGGCGAATTCGCCCGAAGCCGCGCTGACCGCCGGAAGCGAGTTTATCACACGAAGCGGGTCGCCGCCGCTGCCGGGCGTTTGACGAATTTCTTCACGATTCAAAGTCGTATTGCTGACGGTTTGCTCCGTATTTTCGGCGAAAATCTCGCTTCTGACCTCGACCGTTTCGCGGATTGTAATGTCAAGCTGCACATCTAAAACGGTGTTTCGTTTTCCCGTTACGCCGATTTGATTTTTGACAATCGAAGCGAATCCTTGAGCAGCAATGCGAACATCGTAGCTGCCCGATTCAATTTCCAAAAGATATTTTCCTTCCGCGTCGCTCGTCGTCTCACGTTTATTTTCGACGCTGATTTTCGCGCCTGAAATCGGCTGACCGCTGGTGCGCCCGGTGATTTGCCCGACGATAAAACCATTAAAACTCGTTTGCGCGGAAACCGTTGAAAAAAGGGTAAAGGCGTAAAGCAAAACAAATAAAATTAAAGATGAACCGGCTGCTGATTGATGTTTTGAGTGAGTGTTCATAATTTTGTTCAAATAAACCGCCGATAGAAGATTATCAAAAAGTTAAACCAATTTACCGGATGAATAACCTGACCCTAACGGCAGTCATTCTCGTTGTCAAACAATTTGTAAAGAGAGATATTTAATTTTAACTTCAAATTAAATTGAAAACGCCGCTTTGAAGGAAACTGGTAACTCACCTTACGCAGAACTGAATTTTTGCGTTTGTGCTTGTCGCCAACGGCGACTAACATTATAGCTCAGCGAGAATCGCTCTCGTCAGATGCAACGAACCCGCCCGCTCGCTGAAGGCGAGCAACAAATAGGTGGGCGGTTGTTCGACGCTTTCAGCGTCGGAATGTTCTTTTGCTGACGTAGGGATGCGCTCATTACATTCGCTTTCCCTACGCTATAATGTTGGTCGCCTTCGGCGACAAAAACTAAAATCGCGTAAGGT
>JAJAYR010000242.1 GCA_026786155.1 Pyrinomonadaceae bacterium | reverse complement strand
GGCTGTGCCTTTCCGTCACGCTTCTCCTAAAGTCAGAGGCTGCGCCTCACCTGTATCAAAACAAGTGAGGCGCAGCCTCTTCAATTCTGTTCAACGGAAAGGCACAGCCTTTCCGCACATCAGGCGGCACAGCCGCAAAGTCAAAACTGCTGGTCAGTTATTAAAATCTGAACCGAAGACCGAGTTGGATTTGGCGCGGTTCGCCGAATCCGGCGGAAACCGTGCCGTCGAAGTTGAACGTCAGCGGACGCGGAAGACTGCGCTGATTGCGATTGTTGAAGATGTTGAAGGCTTCAAAAATCGGTTCGAGCGAGATTCTCTCCGTGAACTTGAACACTTTGGTGGCGCGAATGTCGAACGAATAGAACTTGTTTTTCAAACGCAGAGTGTTGCGCTGAATGATATTCGGGAAAGTTCCGCGATTGGCGACCGAGGTCGGCTGCGCGGAACGCGCCTGAAAAATCGGCGAAATGTTAATGCCGTAAGGCGCGGAGAACGTCGCAAAGGCGTTAAAGCGATGACGTTGGTCGCGGTCGGAAAAACCGTATTCCGATGTCAAATCGCGCGGGTCGGCGTAACGAAAACTGAACGGGTCGCGTTCGTTATCATCGTCCGATTTGTCGTAGGAAAGCAGATAATTCGCCTGAAATTGGAAGCGGTTGGCAAATCGTTTGTTGACAACGAACGACAAACCTTTAAATTCCGAACGCCCGGAACTTTCCGTCGAGCGAATTTCGCCGACACCCGAACCGTTGGCGCGTTCAAACGGCGAAGCACCGCCGTATAATCTGCCGTCGCCGCGATTGATAAAGCGCGTCAAATGAACCGTTTTGGCGTAGTTGAACGCGACCGTTAAACTCAAACTTCTGACCAGTTCGCGTTCGACGCTCGCGCTAAACTGAACAGTTTGCGGATTTTTGAAATCTCGTTCAAAAACGGCGATGCCCGGATTGAACGGCGTAAAACCGGCGGTCGGAACAATGCCCGGAAAAACGGGGAACGCGGCGGCGGGCAAGTTAATGCCAACCGGCGGCGGCAGTGCCAAAAATCCGCCAAAGAAGATATTTCCGGCAATCGCGCCGTCGGTATTGCGCGGTCCGGCAATGACCAAACCCGGAATTCTGGCGTAGAAGATGCCCGCACCGAGCCGAATCGCCGTTTTGCCATCTTTGCCGGGCGAATAAGACAAACCCGCCCGCGGCTGAAAACCGTTTTTGAAATCGGGAATCGTGCCGTCCGAAGGAAAACGCGGGTCGCTCAAAAATTGTCCGTAGCGCGTATTCTGCGGCGACGTAATCGGGTCGGGCTGGTATTGTCCTTCCCAGCGGAGACCGAGATTGAGCGTCAAATTTTGGCGCACGTTCCAGTTGTCCTGCACATAAACGCCCGGTTCAAACTGCACGAATTCCTGCGTTCCGGCTTCTTCGACCGTGCGATTGCCAATCGGCGCAAATTGCAAATATAAGGCTAAACCGGAAACGTTGCGGCTTCCGGCGGGAACATTAGCGATGTAGTTTTGAAAACCTTGAATTGCCTGGTCAATCGTTCCACCGGCGAAAATGTAGCGTCCGCGAGCGAAACCGATAAAGGTTTGCGAATTTTTGACGCGGTTAAAATCAGCCCCGAATTTAATCGTGTGATTGCCTGCAATCACCGTAAAATTATCGGTGAATTGAAAGCGCACGTCGTTTGACGGCACGGGCAGGAAAAACGGGCGACCGAAACGGTAGGACAGCGAGCCGTCGAAAGTTCCGATGGTCGTGTCGGGCAAATCCGGTCCGTCGTAGAAACGCGGGCGATTTTCTTTGGCGTATTGAAAGCGAAATTCGTTCAATAAATTAGCGGAAACATTGGTTACGAGCTGCGTGATAAACGAATTTGAATTGTTGGTTTCGCGCCCGTTGGCACTAATTCCCCACGTCGGCACGTCGAAAGTTCCGTTGATCTGTTCGGCGCGGCTGTAATTATGGCGGACGGTCAAAAGATTATTTTTGTTGACTTGAACGTCCACTTTGCCGAGTAAAACATCCGCGATGTTGGTGCGCTCAATCGTGCCTTGTTCTTCGGAATTAAAGCGGGTGCGGAAAATGCTGACCAGTCGCGGGTCAATGCTGTTCGGCTTGTTGCTCAAACCGTCGTTGCGTTCGTAGGCGACAAAGAAAAATGCGCGATCTTTTTTGATTGGACCGCCGACGTTGGCGCCGAATTGATAATTGCGGAAATCTTCGGTCGGCAGATTAGCTTTTACCGCGTCCGGGTTTTGGCTCGACAACTTTTGATTGCGATAAAAAACGAACGCCGAGCCGGTAAATTCGTTCGTGCCGGACTTGGTAACGGCGTTGATAAAGCCGCCGGAACTGCGCCCGAATTCGGCGGACGCGCCGACCGGAACGACTTGAAATTCCTTGATAGATTCGAGGCTGATGGTGAACGCCGGACGCTGACCGCCGCGCTGTTCGCCGAAAAACGGATTGTTGGCATCCGCGCCGTCAATCGAAAAATTGTTTTGAATACCTTTCTGACCGTTAATCGTAATTTCGTCGCCGTCGGGACCCTGGACGATGGAAACGCCCGGCGTTAATTGGACGAACTTGCTGAAATCGCGGCGGCTAATCGGCAGGTTTTCGACTGCTTTGCTGTTAATCAGCGTGTTCAGTTCGGTGCGGTTCGTTTCGACGGTTTCGCCTTCGCTCGTTACGTCAACGACGGTCGTCGCCGCGCCGCCCGCCTTCAGTTCGACGCGCAAGGAAAGCGTCTGCCCGATGTTCAAAATGATGTTTTCAAGATTCGTTCGGGCAAAACCGGACGCTTCCGCCGTAACCAAGTATTTGCCGAGCGGCAGCAGCGGCGCACTAAAAAATCCGTCCGAATTACTCGTTACGGTTCTTTCAAATCCGGTTTCGGTATTTTTGACGACGACGCTGGCACCCTGAATAACCGCGCCGGTTTGGTCGAAGACGTTGCCCTGTATTAAGCCGGTGGTTGACTGCGACTGGGCGAAAACCGACAGGCACAGCAGAACACCGACTGCAATCGTTGCAGAATAATGCAAAATTGTTTTCATATTTTTTCTTTTTTGAATTTAGATTTCGATTCGCGCCGCCGAAGCAAATTTTCTAGATTTTCCCCGGCAGTCGTTTATTCAACGCCATGTTACGCGGGAGTTAAATTTATATTAAAGGGAAAGCTATCATAAATTTTTGCCGAAACAAAGCCGTTTCGAGAAAAATGATGTTAAATCTTTCGGGCGGCGAAATTATTTCAAAACCGCGTTTTTTATTATCTTAAAAACAAACCGTCCGCCGGAGTTTCCGCGCCGTCAAACTCCGGTCGCCGAATTTACCGGACGGAAAGTTCGGTTAAAATTCCGGCGGTCGAATTCAGACATTTTCGGCTGGTAAAAGTTAAGATTGATATACCGCCATTGGCAGAAGTTATTCCCGAAAAAGCAGATGAAAACGAAACGCCGCTTTGTCATTCACGAACATCACGCGACCAAATCTGCATTTCGATTTGCGGCTCGAAATCGGCGGCGTGTTGAAATCGTGGGCGGTTCCGAAAGGCGTTTCGATGAATCCGCTGCACAAACGGCTGGCAATCGAAGTTCCCGACCACAGTTTGAGTTACATTGATTTTGAAGGCACGATTAGCGCGGGCAGCTACGGCGCGGGCGCGGTGGTTGTTTGGGACAACGGCGATTATGAAGCGGAAGGCGACGCGGCGGCGCACCTCGCAAAAGGCAGGCTGAATTTTACTTTCTACGGCAAAAAACTGCGCGGCGGTTTTAGTCTCGTGCAGATGAAAAATCGTCGGGGTCAGTGGCTCGTTATCAAAAATACGGACGAATTTGCCGATGAAGATTGGGAAATGAAAACTGTTTTAACTCCAAGAAAGTAAAGCGGCGGAAACGGCTTCTCTGGTTAAGCGTGGATGAGCGTCAAGAATTTGCTCAACGCTTTCTCCGGCGGCGAGTTTTTCAAGCACCAGTTCAACGGTAATTCGTGTTCCGGCAATGACAGGTTTGCCCATCATCACGGCAGGATTCGATTCGATATAATTCTTTTCCATAACAACCCGAATTATACACTAAAACACAAAAGCACCGAACGGCTGAGATGACGTGGGGCGAAACCGCCACCAAGCCCGTTAGAGTTCAAAAGACAACGCCCAAACAAAGTCGCTGTTTCGCCCTCACGTCCATTGAATTGTTCGGCATTGCGTTATTTTCACGCGGAGCGTATAAACATAAAAATATTATGAACAAACAAAATTTACTGCTACAACTTGATATTATTTTCCTTTCAATTTGTAAAGTAATTTTTTGACTCCGACTTTTGGATTTATACTCATTGCTTTATCCAAATGCTTGATTGCCTCTTCATTGCGTCCTTTTGCAAGTAATATTTCTCCAATTTGTCTTTCCAAGTTTGCTCGCGGATACGGATTATTTGGTAACATATCGGAAGCCTTAAGCATTTGATTCAATAGTTCTTCAAATTCTGATTGTGGCATTTGAGCTACAT
>JAJAYR010000241.1 GCA_026786155.1 Pyrinomonadaceae bacterium | reverse complement strand
TCGTTTTCGAGTTCCGCCAATTCCGCTTGTATTTTTTTTCTGATTGCTTCCATATTTTAAGTAGGCAGTTGGCATTTTAAGTCGGCAGTTGGCAGTAAGCAGAAGGCAGTTCGGTCAATCGAATATCCGACTGCCTTCTGCTTACTGCCAACTGCCGACTTAAAATGCCAACTGCCTACTTAAAATATGGAAGCAATCAGAAAAAAAATACAAGCGGAATTGGCGGAACTCGAAAACGAATTGCGCTTTAGATTACCGAAGGAAATTCAGAAGGCGCGTGAGTTCGGCGATTTGAAGGAAAACGCCGAATATAAAGCCGCCGTCGAGCGTCAGAAAATGGTGATGGCGCGAGTCGTGCAGTTAAGCGAACGTCTGAGCGAAGTCGAATCAATTGACATATCAAAGATTCCGACCGACCGCGCCGCTTACGGTTCAACAGTTGTTTTATATGACCTAGACACCGAAGAAGACATCACTTATCGCCTCGTTTCGTCGGAAGAAAGCGCACCTGAAAACGGTCTGATTTCGACCGTCTCCCCAATCGGACAATCTTTAATGGGCAAACAGGAAGGCGATGAAATAAATGTGAAAACGCCGAAAGGCTCGCGTAATTTTGAAATTAAGAAGTTGAGAACGATTCACGAACAGCAAAATTAATCCTTATTCCTCTGTCCTTAGTTGGCTGGGCAAATCAACTTTGATTGTTGGAATATTTGCGATTAAGGAAAACAAAGGACAGAGGACAAAGGACTAAAAGAATGTTTGGAGCAAGTATCGGGCGCGGGGCAATGCGAATCATCAATGCGATGGTGCGCGGACTTGCGTCTGCCGGAGTCCATCCGAACATTTTGACGACTATCGGCGTTTGCATCAATGTCGGCTGCTGCGTTCTTTTCGGTTTCGGCGAATTCTTTTGGGCGGGCATCGTTTTAATCGTCGCCAATCTGTTCGATATGCTCGACGGCAACGTCGCCAGACTTTCGGGAAACGTAACGCGGTTCGGCGGCTTTCTCGATTCGTCGCTCGACCGGCTTTCCGATATGGCGGCGTTTCTGGGAATTATTATTTTCTACGCCAGCAACACGCCCGAACATTCGCTTTTGAACGTAACTTTAGCCGGAGTCGGGCTAATCGGTTCGGTGATGGTCAGTTACACGACGGCGCGTTCCGAAGTCTTCGGCGTGAGGGCGAACATCGGATTTTTGCAGCGTCCCGAACGCATCGTTTTATTGATAATCGGTGCGCTTTCGACCGTGCCGAACTCCGCTTCGTTTTTTGCCAACCGAATGCCGCAGGTGCTTTGGGTGCTGGCAATCGGTTCGCTGTGGACATTTATTCATCGAATGTTTTTTATTTGGCAGGAACTTCGCAAAATGGAAGCAGCGGATAATAAATAACTTTTTCGCCGGTTGATTTATGGAATGGTTCGGAGAAATTTGGCAGTGGCTGGTGCAGTTTTGGGAATCGCTGACGTGGAGCAGAATCGTCTGGGGATTGGCGTTCACGGTCGTCACGATAATCACCAGTTATGGTTTAATCGTTATCGGAATGATAAAAATTCCCGCCGATTATTTTAGTGTTTCCTACGTCAGGGAAATTGATTCGGACAAACATTTTTCGGTTCGCTGGGCGGCGTTTATCATCAAAAACCTGATTGGCTTTCTTTTAATCGTCGCCGGAATCATTATGATTTTCACGCCCGGACCCGGTGTTCCGACGATTCTTTTGGGCTTGATAATGATGGACATTCCGGGCAAACGACCGCTCGAAGCGAAACTCATTCAGCGTCCGCTAGTTCTGTCCGCAGTCAACGATTTACGCGCCAGATATAACAAACCGCCTTTGGTGATGGATTGAGCAAATGGGATTTTTCGATATTTTCAAACCTAAAAAAAAGGTCAACACGGAAACCGAACGCCGCGAATTTTTGCAAACCAAAGGCAGAATCACCGACGGCACCATCATTGAAACCGAAACAAACGAAAGCGGTCAGGAAGTCGTTTTTTACTACTACAACATTCAGGGTGTTGATTTTGAATCGTCGGAAATTCTGACTGAAGAAAAGCGCGAAAATCCTCTGAAATACGCGGCGGGCGCAAAAGTCGGTGTGCGGTTCGACCCGAAAAATCACGGAAATTCGATATTGGATTAAAAGCGTCGTATCATATTTCTGGCGAGGTAAAAGCAATGAAAAAAATTGAAGAATCGAAAAACGATGCGGGAAAATCTAACGGAAACGAAGCGAGTGCCGGGAAAAGAATTCCCATTATTGATACTTTAAAGCCGAAAAAACGATTAACGAAACAGGATAAAGAAATGATTAAAGCCTTTGAAGCAGTGATGGACGCGATTATCAGACAACAAGATGCCAAAGTTTAAATCCTTTGTTTTCGACCAAAATATTTTTACGGCATACCCAAAAATCCTTCTCGGCAGCAGTAATACTCTGTCGTTCAAAATGCACTTTTCCAGCGTCGTGTTATATGAACTAGCGGCGACAACTGTTTCCGCCGACGATTTAGACCTTTATGAAGGACTGCGAAAACTCCACGACAAAAAAAATACTTTGTTAACGCCCGATAAAACCGATTGGTGGGAAACGGCGAAGATGATTCGTCGTTTGCGGTTCGGCGACAAATCCGCTTCGCACGGGTTGACTCCGAAACTTCAATACGCGGCGCAACTCCAGAACGATGCTTTGATTGCCCGCACCGCGACGCTCGCCAAATGTTATGTCGTTACGAAAGACGCGGATGATTTTCGACAATTTACGCCGTTTCTGCCGAATATCGAAATCATCGGCGATGAAGAATTTTTCGGTTAAATGGATTCGGATAAAAACTTTATGTTCAAAAAAATTTTAATCGCCAATCGCGGAGAAATCGCCTGCCGCGTGATTCGCGCCTGCCGCGATATGAACATTTTAACCGTCGCCGTTTATTCGGCAGCCGACCGCGACGCGCTGCACGTCCGAATGGCGGACGAAGCCTATTTTATCGGTGCGCCGCCGTCGAACGAAAGTTATCTGCGCGGCGAGAAAATTATCGAAGTCGCTAAAAAGTCCGGCGCGGAAGCGATTCATCCGGGTTACGGTTTTCTGTCGGAAAACGCCGATTTTGTCAGAAAAGTTACGGCGGAAAATCTGGTTTTTATCGGACCTTCGCCGGACGCGATGGACGCGATGGGCGGAAAAATTTCGGCGCGAAAGATTGCGATTGAAGCAAACGTGCCGATTGTTCCGGGAACGACCGAACCGCTTGAAACTTACGAAGAAGCGCAGCGAATCGCGGCGCAAGTCGGTTATCCGATAATGCTCAAAGCGGCGGCGGGCGGCGGCGGCAAGGGAATGCGTTTCGTGCCAAGCGCGGAAGATTTGAAATCGGCGTATGAAAATTCCAAAAGCGAAGCTCTCGCCTCGTTCAGCAACGACGAAGTTTATATTGAAAAAGCCGTTGTCCGTCCGCGCCACATCGAAATTCAGGTTTTTAGCGACAAACACGGCAACCACGTTCATCTCGGCGAGCGCGAATGCTCGATTCAGCGGCGACATCAAAAAGTCGTCGAAGAGTGTCCGTCGCCGATAAACTCAAAAGAACTTCGCGCCGCAATGGGGATGAGCGCAATAAAAGTTGCGCGGGCAGTTAATTACGTCGGCGCGGGAACAGTTGAATTTCTCGTGTCGGACGAAACGCGCGAGTTTTATTTTTTGGAAATGAACACGCGCCTGCAAGTCGAACATCCGGTTACGGAATTAGTTACGGGAATTGATTTAGTGCGCGAGCAAATCCGCGTCGCGTTCGGCGAAAAATTATCTTTTACGCAAGACGAAATCAAATGGGAAACGCACGCCATTGAATGCCGCGTTTATGCCGAAGACCCGGAAAATAATTTCCTGCCGTCGCCGGGAAAAATTACGCGGCTGAGAGTTCCGCAGGGAAACGGCGTGCGCGACGACGGCGGCGTTTACGAAGGCGCGGAAGTTTCGATTTATTACGACCCGATGATTTCCAAACTCGCCGTTTTCGGCAAAAATCGCGCCGAAGCGATTGACCGTCTGCGCCGCGCTCTGCGGGAATACGAAGTCGGCGGCATCAAAAGGACTTTGCCGTTTATCAGAGAAATCGTCGAAGACGAAGAATTTATCGCGGGCAATCTCGACACCGGATTTATTACGGGATTTAACGAACGCCGGAAAGCGAAAAAAGTTGACGAAACGATGCGCGATTTGGCGATAATTGCGGCGGCTTTAGCGAACGGCGGAAAGCAAAAAACACTAAACGAAGTGAATAAAACCGAACAAAATGCCAGCCGTTGGGCGATGGCGGGAAGAATGGCGGCGCATCAAAATCGAATTTAATAAAAGGCTGTAATCTAAACGGCAAAAAAATGTCGGTAAACTGCCGATTTCAAAGCGGAGAAACGAAATGGAAGAATATCTGAAACAAATGATGGGGAAAAAGATTGATATTTCCTGCGGCGCAAACTCGAACGTCAGAGGCGAAGTCGTCGTTGTAAAAGACGGATTAGTACATTTGCGCGACGAACACGAGCGCACGGCATACGTTTCAATCGAAAAAATTGCGATTGTTCGAGAAGTCGGCGAAACCCAAACTCGACCCGGATTCGTCGTCTGATTTTTGAAAGAAAACCTTACTTTTGCACTTCGGGCGTTTGCAGTTGGCGGAAACCGACGATGCGTTTTGCCCAGTAGCCGTCGAGTTTGGAAAGCGTTACGCCTTTGCTCGAAGAGGCGTGGTAAAAATGATTTTCGTCAACGACGATGCCGATGTGTCCGAGTCGGTTGAAAAAAATGAGCGTTCCGAACTTAAATCTCGCGTCGCCTTCGACCGGCACGGAACTTTGCCACAGCGTTCTCGCGCTGGAGCGTTCATACGAGTAGCCCGCGTCCCTAAAAACGCTCCACACCAGTCCCGAACAATCATACGATTTCGGTCCGGTCGAGCCATAGACATACGGTATTCCGAGTCGGTTCTGAATCGCCGCCAGCAATTTTTGGCTGAACGCCGGTGTGTAGTAATTTTTATTGAAAGTTGCATTGGCGGGCGCGTTTAACGGTTGCGATGAGCCGGTTTTTTTAACGAGCGGCGGCGAAGATTGGACGATAATCGCGTTGGTAAGCATCGGTCTTTGCAAGGTTTGCGCGGGCGGTTGATTTATCGGCTGAGATTAGACGGTTGACGGCGGAACGATTCGCGGACGCTGCTGGGCAAAGACGGCAGCGGAAAAAACAAACCCGAGCAAAACGGAAAAACACAAAGACTTACAAACATTCATCGGCACAAACTCCTAAATTGTAGATTTTTATTTTATCGGGGAACTTTCGGAATAAAACGAAATCGAATTTACGTTCTATTTTTTAAAAATAGTTAAAGCAACAAAACTTCCTAAAAATCTCTGTCGGAGACTTTCAAGTGAAATAAATTAAATTTTCGGATTATTGTTTAACTGCGAACTAACGAAATTGTTGCCGATGCGGGAGAGAATTGCAAATCGGAAAAGACTTTTTACCGGATAGAGATATTTTCAACCAGGGCTTTCCTATAAAAAACCTGTGGTGCCATCGAAGCCGCGAAATCATTGCTGCTTTCTGATTCACAATTATTACTTTCAGAAAAGTTCAATCTTCATTTTGCGCGTATTTGTTGAACTTTGAATTT
>JAJAYR010000240.1 GCA_026786155.1 Pyrinomonadaceae bacterium | reverse complement strand
GTATTTCAGGTATCGGTTCGCATTAAAGAAAATTTATGCTCTCTCCGCAAAGCGAAAAATCGGTCGAAGCCGAAGAATTTGTCGAAGAAGAATTAGAGCCGACCGATTTAAAAGATGCGGTTGATAATGTCGAACGGGCTGTTCCGGCAATCGAGTTCCGCGACGTTCATCTGTCGTTTGAAGATAAAAAGATTTTGAACGGCATCAGTTTCACCGTGCGGCGCGGCGAGACGAAAGTTATTTTGGGCAGAAGCGGCGGCGGCAAATCCACGACAATTCGGCTGATTTTAGGACTTCTCAAGCCGGATTCCGGGCAAATTTTGATTGACGGCGAAGACATCACCAATTACAGCGAAGTCGAAATGATGAAGGTTCGCGCCAAAATCGGGATGGTTTTTCAGGAAGGCGCGTTATTTGATTCGCTTTCGGTTTATGATAACGTAGCTTATCGCCTGCACGAACAAGGAATCGAAGAAGAAGAAGTCGAGCGCGAAGTGCGGCGAATGCTGAAGTTCGTTGACCTCGAAGACGCGATTGACAAAATGCCCGCTGAACTTTCGGGCGGAATGCGGCGGCGTGTCGGCATCGCCCGCGCTCTGGTCGGCGACCCGCAAATCGTGATGTTCGACGAGCCGACCGCCGGACTCGACCCGCCGACGGCGCGAACCATCTGCGAACTCGCCATTAAATTGAGAGATTTGGAAGACGTTTCTTCGATATTCGTGACGCACGAGATGAAAAATCTCGAATATCTGTGTTCGGAATACGCGACGGTTGAC
The DNA here is from genome assembly GCA_026786155.1 of Pyrinomonadaceae bacterium. Taxonomy (GTDB): domain Bacteria; phylum Acidobacteriota; class Blastocatellia; order Pyrinomonadales; family Pyrinomonadaceae. The sequence goes on along the minus strand of JAJAYR010000240.1, from coordinate 2,604 downwards.
GACAACGGCGAAGTCGTGTTTGAACTCGAAGGCGAAAAACTTTGTCTGATAAATACGGAAATCGTGATGCTCAAAGAAGGTAAAATAATTTTCTCTGGAAAAGACGAAGAATTTATCGCGTCCGACGACCCGTATATTTTGAAATTCGTGCGCGGAAAATAGAAATGAGTGGAGAGTGGAGAGTAGAGAGTCAAGCGATTAAAAATTTGATTTTTCTTTTACTCTCCACTCTCCACTCTCCACTAAAAATTATGCCCCCAACCCAAAAACTAGGTTTCAGCCAATTGCGCGTCGGCATTTTTGTTTTAATCGGACTCGCTGTTTTAGCGTTTTTGATTCTGAACGCGACGGGCGATTTTAATCCGTTCGAGAAAAAATTTCGTCTGCGGGCGCATTTCGCCGCCGCCGACGGTTTGCGCGACTCGGCGGAAGTCCAACTGGCGGGCGTTCACATCGGCAAAGTCGAAAAAGTCAACTTATTGCCGCCTGACAGTCCCGACGATGCACGAGTCGAAGCCATTTTGCTGATCAATGAAAATCTTGACGGCAAGCCGATTACCGAACGCATTCGCAAAGATTCGACCGCGCAACTCGTCTCCGTTTCCCTGCTCGCCAACGACAAAATAATAAATATCACGCCCGGCTCGACGAGCGGTGCGGCGGTTGCCGAAAACGACGTTTTGAATTCGACATCCACGATGTCCATCAATCAATTGACTGAAACCGGCAACGAACTCTTACAGCAAATCAACAAACTCGCCATTCCGACCAACGAAATTTTAAATAAAGCCAATCGCGGCGACGGCACGCTCGGAAAAATCATCAACGACGAAAATCTTTATAACAATCTCGACGCGACGGTCGGCGAAACGAAACTGACTTTAGCCAAATTGCAAAACACGATTGACCGCGTCAATCGCGGCGACGGCAGCGCGGGCAAACTGCTCAACGACCCGGAACTTTACGATAATTTGAACCGCAGCGTTCAGCAGATTGAAGCGATTTCCAAAGATTTACGCGCCGGTAAAGGAACTGCCGGAAAATTTCTCACCGATGACGCGATTTACAACGATTCCCGCGCCGCGATTGCCGATTTGCGCGTTTCAATCGCCAAACTCAACGCCATCACCAACGATTTGAGCGCAGGCAAAGGCACGATTGGCAAATTTTTAAAGGACGAAGAATTTTACAACGAAGCGCGGCAGACATTAGCCCGTTTGAACTCAACGACGGGAAAAGTTGATTTGATTCTCGATGACGCGCGAAACGGCAAAGGCACGCTCGGCAAACTTTTAACCGACGAAACGCTTTACAATAACGTCAACCAAACCGCTTCCAACGTCAATCAACTTTCTTCGGAAGGCACGAAGCTGATTTACGATTTCCGGCAAAATCCGAAAAAATACCTGACCATTCAATTCAAACTTTTTTGAGTAAATGAAGGCTGGGCAAATTAAAGTCGTCTGGTTTTCAACCTTTAACCATTAGGAATAGATGAAAGATGATAACTGATAAATGAAAGATAAGAAGTCGAAAAATCTATCAGTTATTATCTGTCAGCTTTCATCTATTCCGAAGTGATTTTCTAATTTGCACCGCCTTCAAATAAATACGACATCCTTCGCCTTTTCGGGCGACCAGGACAAGACGCTGACGGTAACTTCAGCATTGCCGACGTTGGTTACGGTCAATTTCCAAACTCCGCCGACGACGAATTGTACCGGCGGAATCGGTTGTAAATCAATAAAAAATTCGCGCCTGCCGTTCGGCGCAGGCGAAATTGACGGTTTCGTTAAAAACGCCTGCGAATTTGTGTAAATCCCGAACCGCGTCGGATTTCCTTCAATCGTCGCCGGTTGAGTCGAACGGGTAACGCCGCCGTTCGGCGAGAAAATCGTTATTTCGCAATCGCCGCTCGATTCAAACCAACCGCGCAAAACGACTTCCGGCGGACTTCCGGGCTGACTGTTCGACGGAACGACGAATTTAAACTTTGCCGGAGAAAATTTGTTGGACGCAATCACCGCCGTCGCCCAGATTTTTCTTTCCGCGTTGTTTCCGACAATTGGGATGACAATTTTTTCCGCGCTGATTTCCTGCCCGATAAAATTGGAAAAATCGTCGGCATCTTTCCGAACGTCAAAAAAATCGTCTAAATTGAGATTGACGATTGCCGTTTTGCCTGAACTTTGCGCCGTCTCGAAAATATATTTAACCGCGTCGGCAAGGTGCGCGTTTTGAAAATTGGTTTTGACGACGACGATATTTTCCATCGCACCGCCGAATTGCGCGGCAAAATCGGCGACGAGTTTCGCCGTTCGCGTTCCGTTGCCATCCGCGTCCGTGCATTCGGTCAGCGAATCGCCGATTAAAAATTTCCCGTAAATTTGCCCGTCCGCGTTGTTTTCCGTGAGCGTCTGGTCCCAAATGCCGTGAATTCGTCCGGCGAAAATCGGCTGTGAAGCATCAATTCCAGAATTTATAATCCCGAAAATAACCTCTGCGCCGTTTAATTCGGGATGATTGTTTTTAAATTCGTTCAACCCGTTTTCAATCGCCGCCAAATCGTTCAGCGGTTTGAGCCGCATCGAAACAGCCAAATAG
>JAJAYR010000239.1 GCA_026786155.1 Pyrinomonadaceae bacterium | reverse complement strand
GCGTGTCTTCCGCCAGCGAAGCGCGGCGGAGCAGACAAACTAAAGTTTGGACTCTGAACTTTTCATAATGCCGCCAAACTTTTGCTTACCTGCTTATCAGTTATCAAAATGAACAATATGCTTCTAAAGAACGTAAATTCCGATAACTGATAGCTGATAACTAAATTTATGTTTTGTCCAAAATGCGGAAAAGCCGACCAGCAGCCCGAAACTTATTGCCGACAGTGCGGCGATTTTTTGCCGGATTTCAGCAAGCAAATAATAAAATCAACCACGCCGGAAGAACATATTAAAGCCAATACGGTTTTGAATTTTATGACGGGAATCGTCAGCCTGACGCTGGCGATTTTGCTTTACGCTTTTTTTCTCGGCAGGGAAGACACGCACCTGATAATTTATATTACGGCGGGTTTCCTGACGGCGATGTTTGCGTGGCAAGTGCAGACTTTCTGGCGCACGTTGCTTTTGAAGAAACACTTTAAACGCCGTCAGACAGAAAATAGCGCGGCAGCAGTCGAAGCACCGAACCCGACCGCCTCATTTGAAGCTGCGCCGACTAAAGAATTGTTGAACGAAGCCGATTTCAGCAGCGTCGTTCCGGCGACCGTAACCGAACATACGACGAAACAACTCGCCGAAAAAATCAATCGCAAATCATCTTAATCCGAGCATCAGCCGAATCGAACGGTCGTAAATTTCCCGCTCATCCTTGCTTTTCCAATTTTCAAACGATTGCAAATCATCAGCGTTCAAAGGCTGATTCTGCATTATGGCGACTTGAGTGCTTTCAAAAGCGCGGTTGGTCAGCGCGACGTGCGGAATGCTGACGGTCAAATTTTGATGACTTTCCAGAGCCGCGTCAGCCGTTTCAATATCGAGAAACATTTCGTTATAAGCCTTCAAATGCCAAATCGTCGCGTCCGCCGTTTCGTCAATGCCGAGCAAGCGAAGCAGTCCGTAACCGCTTTCGATTTGAAAAATTAGAAAATCACCTGCCTGAAAATTTTGCGACATAATTTTTAATTATCGTCGTCCGGCATCGGAGAATCAACTTCGATGTTGTTGATGCGGAACGTCGTCGAAGAAGCCCGCTGCAAATCCGACAGCGATTTGTTGTAATCGGTTTCGGCGCGGATTTCGGCGTTGCGGGCGTTGGTCAGCGCGTTTTCGCGTTGAAATAAAAGAAACGTCGTCGAGCGTCCGACTTCAAAAAGTCGGCGTTCGCCTTCGAGTTGGATTTCGGCGTTCGCCCGCGCTCGTCGCGCCGTTAAAACCCGCTGACGCGCGGTTTCGACCGCTTGGACGGCGTTGCGAACTTCGGCGACGACGGTTTGCTCTTGGGCGCGGGTGTTGGCTTCGGTCTGCTGCTGCTGGATTCTCGCGCCCGCTAAATTTGCCTTCGCCGTCGTGTTGCGAAACGGGATTTCAAACGTGATGCCGACCGAATAAGTCGGCGCGTCGGTGCGAAAGATGTTTCTGAAAGCCTGAAAACTTCCGCCGTTGAAAAATGGCGAAACGCCGGGAAAAGTTATGTCGGGATTAGGAATTTGAGCGTTCGGCGCAAACAAAGTGTTGAGTTTTTGCCGCAAAATTTCTTCGTTGCCGGTGAACTGCGGAATCGTTCCGCCAGCCGTATTTTGATTGCCTAAAGACAAGCCGCCGAGCGAAACCGACGAAACCAAATCAATGCGCGGTTTGGTTTGGTTTTTGAAATAATCAATATCAATCGCGTTGGTTTCGCGCTGCAACCGCAAACGGCGCAGTTCGGGACGATTATCGAACGCATCTTTTATCGCGTCTTCGACGATTATCGGCTCGTCGCTATAAACCGGCGCGTCGGTTGGAACGTAAGTCTGCGTCCATTCGGGCGCATTCGCGTCGCGCAGAAGCAATGTTTTTAGAGTATTTTCCGTAATTGAAACTTGCTGGGTCGCTGACAACAGTTCGCCTTCGCGGTTGGCTAATTCGGTTTCGACTTCGGCGCGGGCGAGCGGCGCGGCGACTCCGACATCAATTCGGACGTTTATCTGCCGCAGATTTTCACGCGCCAGATTGACGTTTGCCGACTGATTCTGCTGGTTGCGAAGCGCGAAAACCAAATCCCAATAAGCCCTCTGCACCTGCGAAATCACGTCAATCGCCTGCCGCCGGAAATCGGCGTCGGATTGCTGCAGTCGTTTGCGCTGAATTTTTATCTGGCGGCGCGTGTTGTCAACGCCGAAATTGCGGAACAGCGGCTGGGTAAAATTTACGCCGAGATTACTGAAAAAAGTCGTGCTGGACGAAGTTCCGAGTCCGCTCGTCTGGTTGAAATTCGTGTTGCCGCGCGAATTGTTGCCCGTCTGACTGTTGTTGAAAAACGTATTAAACGAGCCGCCGCCGCGTTTGAAAAGTTTATTGATTCCGGCATCGAGCCGCAAATCGTTCGAGGCGTTTGAGCCGGTATTTGAACTGCGCGTGTAATTCGGGGTCAGGCTTAAAACCGTGTCATACGCGCCGGTCAGCGAACGAAGCTGCGTTTCCTGAAACCGCACGTCGTCGCGTGAAACTTCGATGCTGTTGTTGTTTTCCAGAGCCTTCCGAATCGCTTCGTTAAGCGACAGCGAAATCGGCTGCGCCGTCTGAATTCCGACGCGGTGCAAACTGATTCGGCTTGAATTATTTTCGGCAGAAACCTCAATTTTTTCGGTTTCGATTGCCGGTAAAGTCGCGTCGCCGGTCGGTTTCGGTTCGGGAGTTATTTTAGCGAGTGTCGGTTTCGGCTCGGCGGCTTGAGCGGCGATTTCCGAATTATTCAGTCCGAAAATGAACGCGGCAAGACACAGGAAACGAAAAAGATGATAAACGATTTTCATTATAAAATGACTCCGAGTTGGTTATGATAAAAAATTAAAAAGGACGAAAAACTCAATGACTTCTTACGGCGGATAAATTTTGTTTGTTTCAAAAAAATGGTTTGATAAATCGGGACAAGTCATTTGCTCAAATGATTTGCGCTTCAATCGGTCTATAAAAGCACACGACAAAATTAGCTTAAACTTAGGATTGGAGCGCCAGCGTCCCCGCTTGCAATGAGCGCGGAGCGCGAAAAAAGTCGCGCGGAGATGCCGCGGTCGCAGATAACGTGCGTTTTTCCGCATCGAAGCGACGCTCATTGCAAGCGGGGACGCTGGCGCTCCAGTCTTAACGCTCGTTTCCTTTTAGTTTTATTTATTTCTGTTGAAGTGCTTACCTGCCGAAACTTTTCACGTTCCAAATGCTTTGAACTTTAGGGAAAATTAAGTTATCTTCAATCATTTAACACACAAATAGCTTGAGGAGAACTTTATAAAATTATGGCAATCAAAGTAGGAATAAACGGCTTCGGGCGCATCGGGCGCAACGTGATGCGGACGGCACTCGGCGACGCGGAAATTGATTTTGTCGCGGTCAACGATTTAACCGATACGAAAACGCTGGCGCATCTTTTGAAATACGATTCGGTGATGGGAAATCTCCATCAGGAGATCACTGCCGAAGGCGACACGATTAGCATTGAAGG
>JAJAYR010000238.1 GCA_026786155.1 Pyrinomonadaceae bacterium | reverse complement strand
GCGCTCGACAGTCGCAAAAGACGTTCGACCGTGAGAGATAAAAGCGAGTCCGACATAAATTTGTCAATCAAAATCAACGCCTCTATTATAGAACGCACCGTTTTTGAAAAAAATATGTCATTTAAAATGAAAAAAATTAAATTATTTTTTTCCGTGTGATTGAATGAGGAATTTGTGATGCCTTGTTTCATCTTTATAAACGGTTAAATCTTTGTTTGCCAACATTTAAGTGAAAAGACGAAACTAAAATATCAGTTTCGCCTTTTCACTTATTTTTTTCGCTTTTTACTTTTTTTTAGCCGTTTTTTTCAAAGCTGACGGTTTATGCGCCGCTTCTTTGCCGCTTTTATCGCTTTCGACCAGATATTCGGGATTGTCTTCCGAAGCCGCGACGTGATGACCTTTGATGTCAGTCGGCGCGGTCAATTTCTTTTTGACCGCGCCGGAAGTTTTGCCCTGCGGCGTTTCCCATTCGACCGCATCGCCTTTTTTTAATTTTTCAGCCATCGCGTTTTACTCCTTGCCTTTGCCGTCGGCAGCGATTTGTTTGCCGAGTTTGTTCGGGTCGAAATAAGCGTGAAAGCGCGTGATTTTATCGCCTTCGATTTCCAGAACACTCACGCCGTCGTATTGAAATTCGCTGCCGCCGCTGCTCGTGCCGGTCGTCGTCCATTCGAGCGCGGCGGTTTCGCCGGTAATAATTTCGTTGTGAAAAGTCGAACTGACCGTATCGAAAGTGTCGCGGTAACTCGTCCAAAATTCCTTTACGCCGATGTTTTTGTCGCTCGTTACGACGTTGCCGACTTTCGCGTCTTCATTAAAAAGACCGCAGATTGTGTCTAAATCGCGGTCGGATTCCAATTTTTTCAACGCATCTATAAAATTCTTTGCCGTGTTTTCTGCCATTTTATCTACCTTCCCTTTTGTTTTAGTTGATTCGTTATTTTCATAACGATAGCAATAGAATCGGCGATGAAAAACGGTTAGTCAAGCGGCACGAAAAATTAAATTACGGCTTTTCGTAGCCGGTCGCGCGGATTTGCAAATCGAATTGCTGCGGATTTTTCGTGAAATAAAGTCCGCCGCCGCGTTCGGAATGTGCCGGCGCATAAGCCAACGTCGCGGAACTGGTTTCCACGCTTTCCGCGCCGTTTTTCAATTCGCCTTCGATGGCTAAACCGGCGGCGGTTTGGTTGCCGGTGTTTTTCACGTTAAATTTAACGTGATAGCCATTGGCGGTCGGCTCAACCGAAGTAACGCTGATTTCAAGAATCGGCGGCGTGGATTCTTCGATGACCGCCCGGTAAAGCGTCGTTCCGAGCGCGGCGACGACCATTATCAAACCGGCGGCGGCGATAATCCACTCCCAAACAGGCGTTTCTTTGCGCCGCGGTAGATTTTCTTCGTTATTTTCCGTTTGATTTTCTTCGTTATCTTTTGATTTTTCTTCAGCCATTTTTTACAAAATCAATCTCGAAGCCGACGCGCCGATGGCGGCGGGAAAGCCAAGCACGATGGTCGCTTTGAGTTTCTCGGCGAACGCCATCTCGTCAATGCTGCCGAATGTCCAGAGAATATAAAAACTGATGAGCAAAACAATCGCGTAGCCGACGACCGTAAAACGCAGAAAGCTATCTACGAAAGAAGTATGATGATGCGGGAGTTCCTGTTCAAAATCGCGGTATTCGACTGAATAAACGAAAGCGTGCATCATCAAAATGGTGGCGACGGCGAGCGCGAGCGTGTGCCAGTCGGTCATCTTATACGAAATCAGCGTCATTTCCTCGGTCGGCGCGACGCTCATCGAAAGAAAAACCGCGCCGACCGCCATCAAAAACAATTCGCCGAAATAACTCGCGTCGCGCTGCCGTTTTTCCGATTCTTCCTCTTCTTTTTGGTCGCCGGTCAACAAACTTCGCGCGAACATCGCGCCGAAACCGCCGACGATTGCCTGCACGGAAATTTTTCCGATTATTTCGTCCGTTGACATTCCGAATTCGATAACGCCGAACAAAAACAACATCGCGGTCGCAGAAATAAAGCCGACCGCGTAAGCGACGAACGTATCAATCGTGTCGTCCCAAACGCTCGAAGTCGCTTCAAAACCGTCGAAATAAGAAAGTCCGATGAGCAGGGGAATGGTCAGCAAAGTGAAAATCGTGAGCCGCAAGCCGTTCATATAAAACCCTAAAAACCACAGCTCCATCGTCATCAGCATCGGAAACGAAAAGAGAATCGCGCCGCCGAACGCCCGCGCCAAATCAACAAAAAACCGTCGCGTGTCGCTGCGTTCCGGTTTATCTTTTTTCGATTCGGAAGGCATAAAAAATAGATGGTGAAAATTTATTCCGCGCTTGATAAAATCTGCGCGACGGTTTCTTTTTTTAAGCCTTTGCCGCCTTTGCGATTGTTGTAATCGTTAAGTGAGATTTGCGGGTCGCGCCAAGCGTCGAGATGTCCGACTTGGTGAACGCATTGAATCGTGCAGGTCGGGGCGCACCATTTTTCGGTGATGTATTCGCGGCGCATATCTTCGTGCGTATATTCGAGCAGCGGAATTCCCGGCGTTCCGCGCTGCTGCGAACACCAACTAACAATGCCGCCTTCGTCAACGTAGAGATAACGCGCACCGGCGCGGCAACGCCATTCGTATTCGCCGCCGTCAACCAATTTGTCCTGAAACCAGTTCCAACGCGCGTAACTGCTCGTGCCTTTGGCTTTGATTTCCTTATAAACTTCCTTTTCGCGCTCGGTCAGACCTTTGATTAAACCGTCGCCGTCGTGAATTACGCCGACGGTCGAAGAGAATCCAAGTTCGACGGCGCGATTGGCGATAATCAACGCTTCTTCCGGGTTTGCCACGCCGCCGCCAACGACCGAATTGATGTTGACTTTAAATTTCGCGTGGTCGCGCAGATTGACGAGTTTCGCGTCTAAAACCTTCAGACTCTTTTTAGAAACATCGTCCGGCGTGACGTTGTCAATCGAAATTTGCAGATAATCTAAACCGACTTCGTTTAATCGTTTGACTTTTTCCGGCTGAAAATAATAGCCGTTGGAAATCAATCCGGCAATCATTCCGTGATGCCGAATGCGTTCGATAATTTCGTAAATCTGCGGGTGCATCATCGGTTCGCCGCCGGAAATCGTAATCACCGACGAACCGAATTCCGCGAGTTTATCAATCCGTTCGAGCATTACATCAATCGCCACCGGCTCGCTCGTTTTATCGTATTCGTTGCAATAAGTGCAGGCGAGATTGCACCGCCGCATCGGGACAATGTGAATCAAAACCGGATGTTTGGTTGATGTAAAAGCGCGAAAAGTGTGTTTGACTCCGCGCGTGAAACGACTGAAACTGCTTGCCTTCGGCATTATTTTTACTACTCCAAAATATGGCGTTTAGAATTTAAAAATTGTTTGAAAACTCTAAAATAGCTCCGTCGGAGCGTTATGTTTGTAGAAACGATTGAAGAAACAGAGATTTGAGTTCCGTAGGAACGGCATAAAATTGTGCCGTTCCTACGGAACTTTGTTTAACTTACTGATGTTACGCAGCGAATGTTTTTTCGGGCTTTGCCCGCCGATGTGCGGAAAGGCTGCGCCTTTC
>JAJAYR010000237.1 GCA_026786155.1 Pyrinomonadaceae bacterium | reverse complement strand
CGGTTGATTGACGATTGCCGTCCGGTAATTTCTGACGGCATTTTCAAAATCGCCGTTTGCCTCGTAAATCCGCGCTAAAACCACGTTCCAACGATAATTTTTGAACGCTTCAGCGGACAGCTTTAAATAATAATCGAGCAAAACGTCCGCGCCGCCGTAACGCCGAACGTAGCGCACGGCATTTTCGGTCAATTCTTCGTTTTCGGGTTCGCGGTTGATGATTTCGATGTGCTGTTCGACTGCCGAACAGTAATCTTTTGTTCGCGTAAAAGCCGTAATCATCGCCACGCGCAAATCGGCGATTTGGTCGTCGAGTTCGCGGCGGTCTTTAACGTCGCTTTCCCGCAACGCTTTGACCGTTTCCGCAAACGCCTTCCGCATCAAATCGGCGTTATTCGTCCGCACGCAAACATTTGCCAGTTCGTGAAAAATGTCCGCGTCCGCCGGATTTTCGTCGTGCAGTTTCGCTAAAATTTGCTCGGCTGAATTTAATTGATTGGTTTGCACCAAACGCTCCGAAAGTTTTCGAGCGAGTGCCGTTCGATACGCGCCGCGACTTTTCGGAACGGAGTTTTGCAAAACTGCGACCGCTTCATTTTCAAAACCCAAACGCCAATAAAAATCAGATGTTTCGGTCAACACGCCGAAATTTGTCGGAAACTGTTTGACCAAATTTGCCAGCACGATTTTCGCCGTTTCGCGCTGTTTAGCTTCCTCGAAACTTCCGCCAATTGCAGGCGAAACCGAATCGAACGGCGCGGGCTAATCGTCGTTTCGGCGAGTCTTTGCAAAGCGATTTGTTCGCCCGATTTATCATCTTCGGTTTGATAAAAATTCCGCGCCGCTTCGAGAAACTCTTGATTCCGACTGTTGGCGACGGCGCGATTCAAAACCGATTCGGCTTTTTGGGCTTCTCCGGCTTCCGCCAAAAATTCGGCGTAACCCAAAGTTAAAAAAGATGAATCTTTTCTTTTGCCGTTTTCAGTCGTAAATGCCGCGTTGACTGCCGATAAAATTTCGCGCCCTTTCGCGGCTAAGTTCACCAGCCGCTTTTTCGCTTTTTCCTTTTGTTAGTCGCCAGCGTCAAACGCTTTGACATACTCGCCGACGGCTTCGTTTGGCTTGTGCTGCGCTTCAAAAATCGCGCCCGTTTCAAAGGCGTAAAGCGCGTCGTCGGCAAACTTTTCGCGCAGATTTTTTATCGTCCGCCGCGCGTCGTCATACTGAAAATAATCCCAATAAACCGTCGCCGTGTCGAGATAAATTTCGCGCTTTCCGCTCGCCGTTCCAATCAACTTTTCCCATTCCGCGCGGGATTTTTTATAGTTGCCGAGTTCGGCGAAAATCTCGCCGCTGCGCGTTCGATATTCGGCTGAACTCGCTTCAAAATCGGCGTTCGATTTGGCAATTTCCGCCGCTTCGGTCAAAATTGCGCGATTTTTCTGCCCGAACGAGCGCGTCAAAGCGATTAATTTTTCGGAAAATTCCGGCGTGTGCGGATAAATTTGATTTAATTTTCGATACGCCGGAAGCGCGTTTTCAAAATCGGACAAACGGGCGGCAGCGTCGGCGCGGAAAAGTTCGTAAATAATGTTTTCCCTGCCCTGTGCGTTCTGCAAAAAATTCCTTAACTCGCCTTTTTCGGCTAAACGATTGAGAAACGCTTCGCGGATTTCCGGCGACTCAAAATAGTATTCGGCGGAAAGTTTGCGCCATTCGGCTTCCTGTTTGTGCGATTTATAAAAACTCAATAACCCGACGGTAAAAGCCGCGTTATGCGGAAAACGCGCGTGCGCCGATTGGTAAAGTTTCAAATATAAATGCCTTTCAAACTCGCCCGCCGAAACCGTTCCGCTGACAAACTGCGACAGGTAATTTTGGATTTCCGCGTCGTTTAATTTGCCGACCAAATCTTCGGAAAGCGCGGCGAATTCGTCGCGGCGTTTTTCGCGGACAAAAAAACGCGCCAATTTATCGCGCCAACTGCTCGTTTGAAACTGCGTCAACGCCGTTTTATAAAACCGCAATTTTTCGCCGGTCAGATTCGTTTGTTCGAGCCACGTCAAACGCTGTTCGTAAAGCCATTCTTCGTTCGGATATTTGGCGATTTCGTTTGAATAAAGCGCGAGAATTTCCGCCGTTTTCTTCTCCTTCGCCAGCGAATCAACGTAAATTTCCAGAACGCCGTCGTAAGTCGTTTCTTCTCTTTTATCGGTTAAATAATCGTTGAAATTATTCGGCGGTTGGTTGTCGTAAGACGAATAATTATTTGCTGAATCGTCTTTGTCGTTTGCGGCGAAATCAGTCGTTTCAATCTGTTTCGGCGCCAGCGGTTTGCCTTGTTTTCCCAAAAAATCCAAAACTTTCTGATAAGTTTCACGCGCTTTCGCTTCTTTTTCAGTTGCCGAAAATGCGTCGGCGAGTTTCATCGCCGCGTCCGCGTAATCGCTCGAACTCTCAAATCGTTCGGCAAATTCGGTCAAAGTTTTTTCGGCAATTTCCGTTTCCTTCGTCGCCGCGTAAAGCCGCACGATGTCGAGATACATCTGCGCGAGTGGCGGCGAAACGGGCGATTCTTTTTTGTATTCCTCAAAGATTCGATACGCGGCGGCGCGGTTAAAAAATTTATTCGCGGCGGTTTCCTGCTCTTCCAATTTTCTTTTCGGATTGGTGTCCGAAAAAATCAAAGACAAAATTCCCGTCGTAATTCCGGGATTCGTGTCGGCTTTCGCCACGTCTTCATAAAATCGCAAATCGCCTTTGACGAGCGGCAGTTTTTGATTCTCGGCGGCGGAAAACATCTCGAAAAGCTGATAGAGAATTTGGGCGCGGTGCGCTGAATTTTTTTGAAAATCTTCACGCAAATAAAGCGTGTAAAGAAACCGCGAAGCCGTCGCGCCGTCGTTTTCCCGCAGTAAAAGTCTGGTTGCCGTGATGAGTTCGCCGGTCGTCCAAGTTTTTTTCGCCGCTTCGATTTTCAAAATTATCGGCGTGATTTCGTCGTTGCCGTAAGTGTAATCGTGATTTTGATAAAGCGCGAGCCGAATTCCCGCGTCGAAATCGGCGTGATTTTTTTTGAATTTCGCTTTCAGTTCCGCGCCGTATTCGCGCAAACGGTCGCGGTCGCTCAAAAATTCGTAAAATTTTTCAGTCTCCGCG
>JAJAYR010000236.1 GCA_026786155.1 Pyrinomonadaceae bacterium | reverse complement strand
CGCCGCGCAGATACATTTTGCTCAAAGAGTGAAATTTATCAAACAAAAAATCGTCGAGCCGTTCTTTGTGAGAATGTTGGTCAACCTGAAAATAAACTTTTTCGCGCACCGTTCGATTTTACCCGAAAAATGCCAAAGACGCAGTTCTGGAGAAACTGCGTCTTTTTCCGATGGCATCGTGAGAAAAACAATATTGGTTTTTAACCCGAAGTAATCCGAACAGGAAACGATTCGGAAGAGATGAAATCTGACGGATAACAGATGATAGATGAAACCTGACCACTTTCATCTATGAAGTTTGGTAACCAACAATCTTGGTTAATTTGATTATTTTCGTTTTCATCACTTATATTGTTTTGCGAAACCTTTTATAATTCGTCTGTCTCGATAAAATTACCCGACAATTTTGTAGGAAATGAACAAAAATTCACTCGAAACAATTCAGGCAATAATCCAAATCTTGAACGACTCGCAAATTCCGAAGTCGAGTTTTTCGAGCGTTTTAGAAACACTTGCCGCGAGATTTGATGTTTCGCGCAGTTTTCTGTTGATTTACCAAGCGGCAAACGACAAATTAAATCCGGTTGCCGTCAACGGTTTGAATGCCGCCGATTTTCGGCGATTGGAAAACAAAGTTGAAAAAAGCCTTTTTAGAAATGTTTTTGAAAAATGAAAAACCGTTATCGTTCCGCGTTTAAGGCTCGAAAACACTTTGAAATTTTTGCCGCTGCCGGAAGCCGAAACGAGTTTGGTTATTTTGCCGATTATTCTGGAAAATCAAAAACTCGGAGTTTTCGCGGCGGAGTTTTTATATCGTGAAGAGTTGGATTTGAAGGAAAAAAAGTTGTTTATATCAATCGTCGCCGCGCTTATCGCCCAAACATTCAAAATCGAAAACGCTGTTTCCGAAGAACGTCGGAAATTGACCGACGAAAATTCTCATCTGCGGCAGGAATTAAAGGAAAAATACGATTTTTCACAAATTATCGGCAATTCCAATCCGATGCGGCAGGTTTATAATCAGGTTTCGCAAGTGGCGCGGTCAAACGCGACGGTGCTTCTGCGCGGCGAATCGGGGACGGGCAAAGAGATGATTGCCCACGCGCTGCATTACAACAGTCTGCGTTCCAAACAGGCTTTTATCAAAATAAACTGCGCGGCTCTGCCGGAAACTTTGATTGAATCGGAACTTTTCGGCTACGAGAAAGGCGCGTTCACCGGCGCGGACAAACGGAAAAAAGGGCGTTTCGAGTTGGCGGACGGCGGCACGCTATTTCTCGATGAAATCGGCGATTTGCCGACGCAGACGCAAATTAAATTGCTGCGCGTTTTGCAGGAAAAGGAATTTGAACGGCTCGGCGGAACGGAGACGGTAAAAATCAATGTTCGACTGATTACGGCGACCAATAAAAATCTCGAAGAAGAAATTTCCAAAGGCAATTTCCGCGAAGATTTATTTTACCGGCTGAATGTTTTCACGATTTTTCTGCCGCCGCTGCGCGAACGAAAATCGGATATTCTTTTTCTCGCCGAACATTTTTTGAAAAAATACGAACGAATTCACGGCAAAAGCGTCCGGCGCATCTCGACTCCGGCGATTGATATGCTGACGGCGTATCATTATCCGGGCAACGTCCGCGAACTGGAAAACGCGATTGAACGGGCGATTATCGTTTGCGACGAAAACGTCATTCACGGTCATCATCTGCCGCCGACTTTGCAAACGGCGGAAGTTTCCGACACGGTTATGAAACTGACTCTGAGTTCGGCGGTCGCTGCCTTCGAGAGCGATTTGATTCAGGACACGCTGAAAACGACGAACGGCAATTGCGCTCAGGCAGCGATTTTACTCGACACCACCGAGCGAATTATCAACTACAAAATCTCCAAATATGAAATAAATCCCAAAAGATTTCGCCGCTGAAAAATACATTCAATTTTTTATTGCCCTGTCAGAACCGCCTGCGTAAGCGGGTGGTTTAAGTTTGTAAGTTAGACATTCGATTTACCACGTTCAACCAGCCCGCTAGCGCAGGCGGTTCTGACAGGTCATTTTAAAGGAACAATGTTTGCCACTAAACATAAAAATCAAAATATCTGTTTTATATTGATACAAAATGAACGGTGGAAATTTGCGAACGAACAGGAACGAAAATAATTGGCTGATTGGCGGAATCATCGGTGTCGGCGCGTTGACGGCGTTGACCGTTTGGGGCAGAAAGCGGCGGCAAATTGATTTTGCGAACAAAGTCGTTTTAATCACTGGCGGCTCACGCGGATTGGGTTTGGTTCTGGCGCGGCAGTTTGCAGACGCGGGCGCGAAAGTGGCGATTTGCGCCCGCGATTCGGCGGAATTGCAGCGGGCGCAGGAAGATTTGGAAACGCACGGCGCGGAAGTTTTTCAAGCGGTTTGCGACGTGCGAAATCAGGACGCAGTGAACGAATTTGTCGAAGCGGTTTTCAATCGTTTCGGACAAATTGATGTTCTGGTCAATAACGCGGGCGTGATTCAGGTCGGCGCGTTGGAAAATCAAACGCCGAAGGATTTTGAAGATGCCCTGCGCGTTCATTTTTGGGGCGCGTTTTACACGATGCAAGCCGTCATTCCGCAAATGAAACGGCGCGGCGCGGGCAGAATCGTCAACATCGCTTCGGTCGGCGGTAAAATCGCCGTGCCGCATCTCGCGCCGTATTGCGCCAGCAAATTCGCGCTGGTCGGTTTATCGAACGCGATGCGCGGCGAACTTTTGAAAGACAACATTTATGTAACCACGGTTTGTCCGGGTTTGATGCGAACGGGCAGCCACATCAACGCGATTTTCAAAGGCAAAAACCAATTGGAATTCGCGTGGTTCAGTCTCGGCAACGCTTCGCCGCTGACTTCGGTCAGCGCGGAATCCGCCGCCGAACAAATTATTAAAGCGACCAAAAACGGCGATGCCGAATTGATAATTTCCGTTCAAGCCCAAATCGCGGCGAAAGTGAACGCGATGTTTCCCGATTTGACGGCGGAAATTTTGGGACTCGTCAATCATTTGCTGCCATCGGCGGGCGGCATCGGCGACAATTACGCGACCGGACTCGAAAGTGTTTCGTTCGCTTCGCCGTCGTTTCTGACGGCAAATTTGGATGCGGCTTCGCATCGGAACAACGAACTGAAACCAAACGAAAATTTGGGTTAAATAACAAAGGAGAAAATTATGAGCAGCGAAAAATCATTGACGGAAATTTTGACCAATACGGACACGAATCTTAATCAAACCGAACGAATAATTTCGGGCGTGGCGGGCGGCGGGCTGATTGCTTACGGCTTGAAACGCGGCGACGCGACCGGCGCGGTTTTGGCGGTCGGCGGCGGAATTCTCGCGCTGCGCGGCGCGACCGGACACTGCCAAATCAAAGACGCGCTCGGCATTAACAACGAAGAAACCAATTCGCCAAGTTGGTTTTCGGGAAAAGTCGAAGTAAAAAAAGCGGTAACGATAAATAAATCGCAATCTGAACTATTCGCTTTTTGGCGCAGTTTCGAGAATTTGCCGCAGTTTATGAATCATCTCGAATCGGTCATCACGATTGACGAGACCCGTTCGCATTGGAAGGTGAAAGCACCGCTCGGCTACACGGTTGAATGGCAGGCGGAAATTACCGACGAAGTTTTGAACGAAAAAATCGCGTGGCGTTCGCTCGAAGGCGCGGATATTCCGAATTCCGGCACGGTCGAGTTTCGTCCGACAGCGAATCGCGGAACTGAAGTCGTCGTTCATCTGATATATGAAGCACCGGCGGGAAAACTCGGTTCGCTCGCCGCTAAGATTTTCGGCGAAGAGCCGAATCAACAGGTTGCCGAAGATTTGCGCCGTTTCAAACGCCTGATGGAAGCCGGTTTAATTATGAAAGTCGAAGGTCAGCCGTCGGGACGCGCGGCGAAAGTGATAAGCGCGGCGGCGTAAAATTTAGAAGGCAGTCGGCAGATGCAGTCGGCAGTTCAGTTTAAGAATTTACGGTTAAACGCTAAATCGAATTTCAAAACTGCCGTCTGCCAACCGCCGACCGCCTACTTTTTAAGAATAAAGGAGAAATAAAAAAATGAAAGCAGTGTGCTGGTATGGAAAACACGATGTGCGCGTCGAAAACGTGCCTGACCCGACGATTATGAACGGGCGCGACGCGATTATCAAAATCACGTCAACCGCGATTTGCGGTTCTGATTTACATCTTTACAACGGTTTTATTCCGACGATGGAAGCGGGCGATATTCTCGGACACGAGTTTATGGGCGAAGTCGTCGAAACGGGCGCGGAAGTTACGAATTTGAAAAAAGGCGATAAAGTCGTCGTGCCGTTCACGATTGCCTGCGGCAATTGTTTTTTCTGCAAAAAGGAAATCTGGTCGGCTTGCGACAACTCGAATCCGACACCCGAAGCGCAGGAAACGCTTTACGGTTATTCGGGTTCAGGGCTGTTCGGCTATTCGCATATGATGGGCGGTTTCGCGGGCGGGCAAGCCGAATATGTGCGCGTTCCGTTTGCCGATGTCGGACCGATCAAAGTTCCCGATTCGATTGACGACGAAAAAGTTTTGTTTCTTTCCGATATTTTCCCCACCGGCTATCAGGCGGCGGAAAATTGCGATATTAAAGAAGGCGACACGGTGGCGATTTGGGGCGCGGGTCCGGTCGGGCAGTTCGCCGTCAAATCGGCGTTTATGTTCGGCGCGGAAAAGGTCGTTTTGATTGACCATTACAAAGACCGTCTGAAATTGGCGAAGACGGAAAACGAAAATCTCGAAACGATAAATTTCGACGAAGAAGAAGTTTATGAAAAATTGCTGGATTTGACCGGCGGGCGTGGACCCGATTCTTGCATTGATGCCGTCGGGCTGGAATCGCACGGCACTTCGCCCGACGCGCTGCTCGATTACGCGAAAGCGGCGGTTTTTCTGGCGACCGACCGTTCGCACGCGCTGCGGCAGGCGATTTTCTGCTGTCGCAAAGGCGGCACGGTTTCGATTCCCGGCGTGTATGGCGGATTTTTAGACAAGTTTCCGATGGGCGCGGCGTTCGGCAAAGGTTTGACGTTCAAAATGGGGCAGACGAATATGCACAAATATCTGCGCCCGCTGCTCGATGCGATTGAAGAAGGCAAAATTGACCCGTCGTTCGTCATTTCGCACCGCTTGAAAATTGACGATGCGCCGAACGCTTACGAACAATTCAATACTGAAAAAGACACCTGGCGGAAAATAGTTTTGAAACCATAATAAACGGAACGCCAACTTTAATTCGCCGTCGTTTGGCTGGCAAATTAAAGTTCTCGTCCCGCGGCATTTGGAAAAGCGAATTGTTTGGTGTAGAACAATTCGCTTTTTTTAGAAGTTAATAACTCACCTTACGCAATTTTTGTTTTTGTCGCCGAAGGCGACCAACATTATAGCGTCGGGAAAGCGAATGTAATGAGCGCATCCCGACGACCGATTGCCAAAGAGTATTCCGACGCTGAAAGCGTCGAACAACCGCCCGCTTGATTGTTGCTCGCCTTCAGCGAGCGGGCGGGTTCGTTGCATCTGACGAGAGCGATT
>JAJAYR010000235.1 GCA_026786155.1 Pyrinomonadaceae bacterium | reverse complement strand
GGCGATAATTCGACTGATTGAAAAAGGCGAATTCGGCAATAACGGTCAAGAAGCCGATGATTCGCTGAAAGAACAACTCGGCGCATTGAGTTTCACGGCGGACGCTTTCGATGAGTATTCGGTCAGAGAGAAAGGCGTAACGATTATTTACGATGCCGGATTTCCGCACGTCATCCAAGCCGCCCAGCCCAACGGTCATTATCTTTTCACTTGGGCTGAACTAAAACCTTTTATCAGGCGCGACGGCTTGCTTGGACAGTTTATTCACTAATATACTTGGGGGAAGTGGAGAGTAAAGAGTAACGAGTGGAGAGTGGAGAGTGGAGAGTATAAGGAAAATTTTTTATTCATTGCACTTTACTCTCTACTCTCTACTCTCTACTCTCTACTCTTTACTAAAAAATTATGAATGAAAGGAAAATCAGAGTTCTTGTCGCCAAACCCGGACTCGACGGACACGACCGCGGCGCGAAGGTCGTCGCCCGCGCCTTGCGCGATGCGGGAATGGAAGTTATCTACACGGGTTTGCGGCAAACGCCCGAAATGATTGCGTCCGCCGCGCTTCAGGAAGACGTTGACGCGGTTGGGATTTCGATTTTATCGGGCGCACACAACACGCTTTGCCCGCGCATTATCAACCTTCTGCGTGAAAGCGGAATGGACGATTGTCTGGTTTTCGTCGGCGGCATTATTCCGCAGGAAGATATTGCGGGTTTGAAGGAAAAAGGCGTTTTTGAGGTTTTCCTGCCGGGAACTTCGACCGAAGATGTCGTCAAGATTTTACGCGAAAATGTTCGCAAAGAAGTTTAATCGGTTTTTGGTATAACATTTGCCATTATATCGGGCAGACTTTGAAATGTGTATCGTAATCGAACTCTTCCTGCGTATTCTGAATACACAAATCAACAAATTTTATCTGGAAATTACAATAGAGGAGATATTAGATTATGAAAAAAATTACAGGCTTATTGATGGCGGCGGTGTTGATGTTTTCGATTGTTTTAATCGGTGAAGTAAATTCGGCAAACGCGCAGGTAAAAGTTCGGCGCGGCAATAAAAGCATCGCTTCGAGAACGTATCGTGGCGGCAAATACGTTTATCACAAGTCGAAGCGCGGCGTAATTTATGCTGGCAGGAAAACTTATCAAGGCGGCAAATACGTCGGCAAGAAAACTTATCAAGGCGGCAAATACGCGACCAAGAAAACCGTCAAAGGCGCGAAATATGTTGGCAAGAAAACCAGCGGCGGCACAAAATCGGTTTTCCGCAAAACTAAAAAAGTCGTGGTCGGAAACTAAATTTATCCGGCTAATTTGAAGCGGCGTTGGCGATAGTTCATACTATCGCCAACGCTTTTTTATTTTAAAACAATTTATTAACAAATGAAACAAATAGTTAGAGTGGCGAGCGGACAAGGTTTTTGGGGCGATTTATTGTCCGCGCCGATTGACCAGGTGCGCGGCGGGCAAATTGATTATTTGATGTTGGATTATCTGGCGGAAGTTACGATGAGCATCGTCCAGAAACAGAAACAGCGCGACCCGAACGCCGGTTACGCGCGTGATTTCGTCTCGTTAATGCGCGAAATATTGCCCGACTGCATCGAGAAAAATATCAAGGTAACGGCGAACGCGGGCGGCGTGAACGTCAAAGGCTGCGCCGACGCGGTGCGCGAAGTAGCGAAAGATTTAGGGCTGTTCGGGAAATTCAAAATCGGAATGATTACGGGCGACGATATTCTGCCGCGTCTCGACGAATTTCTCGATAAAGGCGTGGCGATTAAAAATATGGACACCGGCGAATCTTTGGCGGAAATCCGCGATAAAGTGCAGTCGGCGAATGTCTATCTCGGAGCGCAGCCGCTCGTCGAAGCGTTGGATAAAGGCGCACAAATCGTCATCGGCGGGCGTTTGACCGATACGGGTTTGACGCTCGCGCCCTTGATGCACGAATTCGGCTGGACGTTTGAAGATTGGGACAAAATCGCCGCCGGAACAATCGCCGGACACATTATCGAATGCGGCGGACAATGTTCGGGCGGCAATTGCCAGTTCGATTGGGAAAACATTCCCGATTTGGCAAATATCGGTTTCCCGATTGTCGAAGCCGCGCCAAACGGCGAGTTCGTCGTAACGAAACACGCAAACACGGGCGGGCGCGTCAATATTCAATCCATCAAAGAACAGCTTTTATACGAAATGGGCGACCCGAAAAGTTATATCACGCCGGATGTCGTCGCCGATTTTACTTCGATAAACTTAAAAGACGACGGCGAAAATCGCGTTAAGGTTTTCGGCATCAGAGGCAATCCGAACACCGATTTTTATAAAGTTTCAATCGCTTATTCCGCCGGTTGGAAAGCCGTCGGAACACTCGTTTATTCTTATCCGAACGCTTTTGAAAAAGCGCAAGCGGCGGATAAAATCCTGCGGCAGCGATTGGAAAAATTGGGTTTGCAGTTCGACGTGATTTTAACCGAATTCGTCGGCGTGAACGCGACGCACGGGCATCTCGCAGGCGCACCGCCGAAGGATATTCCCGAAGTTCAGTTGAGATTCGGCGTGCGCGGGCAAAATAAATCCGATGTCGAAAGATTTACCAAAGAACTCGCGCCGCTGATTTTGACCGGACCGCCGTCGGTTACGGGTTTCGCGGGCGGCAGACCGAAAACCGAAGAAATTATGGCTTATTTTCCGGCGTTGATTCCGAAAAGTTTAATCGAAACGAAAGTCGAGATTATCGAAGCGTAATTTTGAGGACTGGAGCGCAAGCAACCTGCTTGCAATGAGCGCGAATGCGCGAATAAATCGCGGCATCGCACGGTTTCGGCAAATAAAAGTTTTACGTCGCGTTCGCGCCGTTCGCAAGCGGGACGCTTCTCGCTCCAGTCCTTCAATCAATTTTCATCGTCTGAAATCTGCACTTCGACGTTGGTTTTTTTGAACTTTGAATAGTCAAAAGTTACCTTTGTATCCTTCACCGCGCTGAAATTATCGTCCTTTGAAATTTTCTTTAGATTGTTGTCTAAAAAAGTTATCTTCTTCGGCACTTGAATTCCGAATTCGCTCGGAACATATTCAAAAACGGTTTCCTGTGCGACCAGCGGAGCGGCGTTCGTCTGCACGATAATCTGTCTTTCTTCGCGCCGGATTTGAAATGTTTTAGCGTCAATCCACAATTTACCGCGCAGAAATTTTTCATTTTTCTTTAACGCGCCCGGCAGATTAATGTCAAAATCGGCGTTGACTCCTACGTCTTTCGACTGTTTTTCGTCAATGGTGATAAACGGGCTTTTCTTCGTTTGCTGATAGCTGACAACGAAAACTTCACTGCCCTGATAATTTTCCGTGCTAACCAATTTGAAATCGAAAACGGGGCGCAGATTATCCGCCAAAACGATGCCTTCAAAAAGTGTAAAACCGACGATTATCAGAGTTTTGTCATAGCGCAAACCTTCGTTTTGAATTTTCTCTAATTCCTTTTCGAGAGTTTTCGTTTTTTGCAGTTCCGCCAAAAAGCGGTCGGCACGCGCCTGACTGTCGGGAACTAATTTGTTATTAACTTTAACGACGTTTCGCAGTTCGGAAGAAACCTTATCGTCTTTTGCCGATTGATAAACCAGAAAAATTGACTCGATAATTGTTTCGCCGTCCAACTCGCCGTTTTTGTCGAATTCTTCAAAAGTTTTCGTTTCCGTCGCCAGCAAATCCCGGAAAGTTTCCTGATAAACTACTATTTGCCGTTCGGCTTCGTCTAAAACTTTTTCCAGATTGATCGGCGTTGGCGCAGGCTGCGGATAATTTTGCGGTGTCGGCGGCGGTGCAGGCGTTTGTTGGGCAAAGATGCCGACGGCGGCGAAAGCGGTTAAAATCGTCGTGTAAATAATTTTTTTGTTCATAACTTCCCTCTTGATATTTGCTGCTTGATTTATTATTGAATCACATTTCTAATAATAAAGTCATTCAAATTATGAAACAAATACTCGAAACTTGGACGCGAAAACAATCGAAAGCGGTTGCCGACTGCCGCGTTTTCAAAGTCCGCGAAGACGCTTGCGAACGCGACAGCGACGGCAAAGCGGCGACGTTTTTCGTCATCGAAAATCCCGATTGGGTCAACGTCATCGCTTTGACGAAAGAAAAACAAGTCGTTTTAATCGAACAATTCCGGCACGGTTCGGAAGAAATTATTCTGGAAATTCCCGGCGGAATGATGGACGAAAACGAAACAGCAGAATTTGCCGCCAAGCGCGAACTGCTCGAAGAAACCGGCTATTCTTCCGACGAATTCGTTTATTTGGGGAAATCGCGCCCGAATCCGGCGATTCAGAATAATTGGATTTATCATTACGCCGCGTTGAATTGCGAAAAAACACAGGAAACGGCTTTTGACGAACACGAAAGCGTTATTACGAAACTCGTCGCGCTCGCCAACATCGAAAACTTGGTCGAAAGCGGAAAAATCACTCATTCGCTAGCGATTGTCGGATTTTATTACTTGAATTTATCGAACAAAATATGAAAATCGAATTAACAAAACTCGCCCACGCCCGTTCGGGCGACAAGGGCGACACGGCAAACGTCGGCGTAATCGCGCTCAAAGACGAATTTTACCCGCTGCTGGTGCGCGAAGTTACCGAAGAACGGGTCAAAGAACATTTCGGCGCGATGGTCAAAGGCAAAATCGAACGCTTTGAATTGCCGAATTTGAACGCGCTGAATTTCCTTTTACACGAAAGTTTGGGCGGCGGCGGAACTCTGTCTTTAATGACCGACGCGCAGGGCAAAACTTTTTCGACCGCGCTGTTGCGAATGAAGATTGAAATTGACGATGACGAAGCGAAAAAATTAGGTGTTTTATGAGTGAAATAACTTTTGATTACGCGCAAATCGGCGGCGTGAAACTGCATTACGCGATTGCCGGAAGCGGCGGCGAAAAACTCGTCGTGCTGCTGCACGGCTTTCCCGAATTCTGGTATTCGTGGCGGAAACAACTCGTCGCTTTGAGCGACGAATACACCGTCGTCGCGCCGGATATGCGCGGCTATAATTTGTCGGATAAACCGGAAAACATCGCCGATTATCACATTGATAAATTGGTTGACGACGTTTGCGGATTAATCGGGCATTTGGGTTATGAAAAAGCGGCGGTCGTCGGACACGATTGGGGCGCGGCGGTGGCTTGGGCGATGGCGGCGAAACATCCCGAATACGTTTCCAAACTTTGCGCTCTGCAAGTTCCGCCGGTTGCTGTCTGGCAGAAAAATCAAACCTTCAAACAATTTCTGACGAGTTGGTATATGTTCTTTTTTCAAATTCCTTTTCTGCCCGAATGGTTGTTGAGCCGTAATGACTTTGCACTTTTGGCTGACGGTTTGAAAAACTCGACGGCGGAGAAAAATATATTCGGCGACGCGGACATTGCCGAATATAAAAAGGCGTGGCGCGAAACTGACAACTTGAATTCTCTGCTGAATTATTACCGCGCCAATGTCTGGCAGCGGCTTTTCTCGAAAGAAAATCCGGTGAAAATCAAAGTTCCGACGCTGTTTATTTACGGTGAAAAAGACCAAGCTGTTTTGCCCGAAACCGTCAAAGGCGTCGGCGAAGCGGTTGACGCGCCGTTCACTGAGATTCGCATTCCCGACGCGGCGCATTGGGTTCAACAGGAAGCCGCCGAAGTTGTAACGGACACTTTGCGCGAGTTTTTGGCGGCATAGGCTCTATTAAAATAATTTTGCCCAAATCATTTTTAACGCCAAGACGCAAAGGCGCAAAGACGCTGGAAGATTTAATAACTCACCTTACACG